>JASHRR010000586.1 GCA_030037185.1 Xanthobacteraceae bacterium
AAAAAACAGGAGGCGGCCTCAGCGGAACGTGTTGCGGCAAGTGGGGAAAGGCAGCAGATAGGGTTCTTGAAGCCTCCTCTCGACCGAAGGAGCGATATGCCGTGTCCAACGCTAGCCTTGCCCAAAATGCGCCGCGCGATACTCCCCGGAAGACAGCCAAGCCTATTCCCACTATGCTGGGAACAATGTTCTATGAATCAGTGTGCTCTGATAGCCGGCATTCTTCCGTCGGTGAAAATTTCGGATTGCGAAAGATGCTGTCTCATCAACGCTCCCCCGCGCTCCTGCGTATTGGAGCAGGCGCATTGCTCGCCGCGGGCCTGGTAGCTGGGCCCGCCTGCGCCCAAAATCAGCAGGTCTTGGACAAGTGCACGGGTAAAGAGGCGAGTTCGCGAGACCAACAAATCGTCAATTGCACCGAAGTAATTGAGACCCACCGCCTCGCCGGGAAGCAGTTGGCCGCGGCTTACAACAACTGAGGCACCGCGCACTATGCCAGGCGTGAATTCGATCTGGCGACCGCGGATTATACGACGGCAATTGAGCTCGACGGTCCATCCGCGCGGCCCTATGGAAATAGGGCGCTCGCCTACAAGGCGCTGAACGCCAGCGACCGGGCGCTCGCCGACTACGGCAAGGCCTTGGAACTCGAGCATGACAATGTTTTGGTCCTCAGGGGCCGCGGCAATCTTTATCTCGACCTGAAGGAGTTTGATCGCGCTATCGAAGACTATACGAACGCGATCAAGCTTGACCCCTACAGCGCATCAACCTTTCAAAACCGGGGCATCGCGTATTTCGGCAAGGCTGATTTCGAGCACGCCATCGCCGACTACGATGAGGCGCTTAGACTCGATCCAAACGATTGGAGCACGTTGACCAAACGCAGTGCGGCCTACCTTCGTAAGCAGGACTTCGATCGCGCCATTGCGGATTTGACAGCTGTTCTCGCGATGCGCTCCGACAACCCATCCGTGTTTTACACTCGCGCTCAGGCGAATGCGGACAAGAAAGATTACGAGCGCGCGATGCGCGACTACACCGAGGTGATCAACCGCGATGCCGGCAATGTTGCCGCATATGCTGGCCGCGCCGGTTCTGCGAGCGTCGCTAAAGGATCTGGACGGCGCAATCGCAGACTACGGCCATGTGGTGGGCCTCGATCCCAGTAATCAGCGGGAATTCTATTACCGCGCAGTCGCGTACCAGTCAAAACGGGATTACGACAAGGCCATTGCGGATTACACTGCAGCCATCCGTCTCGATGAAAGGAACGCGTCAGCCTATGCGGGTCGGGGGAATTCGTATTTCGTCAAGCGCGATTACGAACATGCGATCGGGGACTACAGCGAGGCGGTGCGGATTGATCCGAAGGATCACCGCAACTTCTATAATCGCGCGATTGCGTATTGGGCGATACAGGATCATGACCACGCGATTGCGGATCTCACCGCTGCACTTGCACTCAATCCAAACGATGCCGATGCCCTAAGCGGGCGTGGCAATTCATATTACATCGAGGATGCCTATGATCGCGCCATTGCGGATTTGACAGCTGTTATCGGGCTAGGCTCCAGCAGCCCATCTGTGTTTTACGCTCGCGCTCAGGCGTATGCGGCCAAGAAAGATTACGAGCGCGCGATTCGTGACTACACCGAGGCGATCAACCGCGATGCTGGGAATGTTGCCGCATATGCTGGCCGCGCCAGGGCTGCGACCGCGCTAAAGGATCTGGATGCCGCAATCGCAGACTACGACCATGTGGTGGGCCTCGACCCCAATAACCAACGTGGATTTTATTACCGTGCAGCCGCGTACGAGAGGAAACAGGATTACGACAACGCCATCGCGAATTACAGCGCAGCCATCCGTCTCGATGAAAGCAACGCGTCAGCCTATGCGGGTCGCGGCAATTCGTATTTCGCCAAGCGCGATTACGAACATGCGATCGCGGACTACAGCGAGGCAGTGCGGATTGATCCGAAGGATCACCGCAACGTCTACAATCGCGCCATCGCGTATCGAGCGATAAATGATCATGAACACGCAATCGCGAATCTCACCGCTGCACTTGCACTCAAGCCGAACGATGCCGATACCCTAAGCCGTCGTGGCAATTCGTATTACATCGAGCATGACTTTGGTCGCACCCTTGCAGACTTCAGCGTCGTCATCTCGGTTGATCCTGGAAATCGGGCTGCCTGGAGCGGTCGAGGCCTGGCCTATCATGCACAGCGAAACTACGACCTCGCCATTTCGGACCACACGGAAGTGCTTCGGCTTGACTCGAAAGACGGGAAGACTTGGTACAATCGCGGGCTTGCCCATGCCGCGAGGCAGGACTATCATCAGGCCATGGCGGATTATTCCGAGCCGATCGCACGCGATCCAGTGAACGCCCAAGCGTTCGGAAGTCGCGGCAATGCCAGGTACGCGATAAAAGATTACGACCGCGCGATTGAGGACTACTCAGAGGCCATAAAAATTGACCCGAAATACGTCGTGGCCTACAAGTATCGCGGTCAAAGCTATTCTCTTAGGCGAGAGCCCCGCCGGGCAATTGCGGATTACGACGAATTGATCAGGCTTGATCGGCGCAATGCCGCCGCGTATATGGGTCGGGCAAGCGTCTATGAGATGATCGGGGAATACACCCGAGCTGACGCTGATTGCGCAGAAGCCAAACGGCGTGGAAACTAACCGAAAAGTGATGAAGCCGTGGAATAATCACGGATGACGAGCGGGATCATTTCTACGGTCAAGACCGGATGCCGGCGGCAGCACTATCCACCGGAATACGGCCCGTATAGAACCCCTCGCTGGAGCGGGCGAGCGGGGGCTGGCCGCTCGCCGGGGGGCTTACCGTAGTCGAGTTGATCGGCGCGACGACGTCAATGCCGGCATAGGTCGTGCCGTCGATGCCTCGGGGGCTCTGCCTTGACTGGGCCACAAGTGCAGGGGAAACACCCTATCATGGATCGGCACTGGTGTTATCGCGGCCCGCTGCGAGCAGGTAGAGCAGTTGTTGGATCGTCGCGGTGATTGTGTTCGGACATTATTGGGGTCAACAGCTCATGTCAGTTGAGCTGTATCGCTGTCAGAGCCACATTCGGCCTCAGCGTGGTAGGAATTGACCTCGATGTTGACGTGAGACAATCCCTCGATATCGGCCAGCTTGGCCTTGTAGTGGGCGGGCGGTTGCGGCTTGTGCGTGACGACGACCGCAAGAACCCCAAGGTGACCCGGCCCCAGGTGCCACAGATGGAAATCGGCGACGCGATCGCCCTCGGTCTTGAGCCGGTTGCGGATCAGCACGGGTGCGCACGGCTCGGCACAGCATCGAGCAGAACCCCAGCCGCCGACTTGATGAGGCTGTATGCCGATATCGTGATCACAATCATTCCAATGAACCCGGCCGTCGGGTCAAGCCAACGCAAGCCGAGATGGGCCGCGGCTCATGATCGTAGTCGTCATCGTCTTTGGTGCTGTGATGATGGAAGTCTCGGTCAACGTGGTGGTGATCGTGGTGATCGTGAAGCAGGAAAGCGCTGACCAGGTTGACTACCAAGCCGAGAGCCGCGATCGGAATCGCCTCGTGATATTCGCTATCAACCGGGTGGATCAGCCGCATAATCGATTCGTATCCGATCAGCAGGGCGACCATCGCCAGGATGATGGCGCTGCCAAACGGCGCGAGGTCACCTAGACTTAGACTAAGACTAGCTTCCCGGTGCCGAACGAGAACCAGTCATTGTCGATATTTCGACGTGCGTAACTGTATGCCAACGCTGCAATCGACATGGCCGCCACATGCGTCAACATATGCATCCCGTCCGCTACGAGCGCCATCGAGCCAAACAGGACGCCGCCTCCGAGCTCGACGACCATCATCACCGTCGTGAGAGCGAGGACGCCCCAAGTCCGCTTCTCGTAGGTTCCGTGCTTAGTTAGCGCCGAGAAATGCGTGATCATGTTTCCAGAGGTCGAGCGACTGCGTTTCCATCCATCCATCAATCCTACTTGCTGTGATTATTGATCGAACGAATTGCTGCTCTGGTCCAGTCTTCTGCCGCAGGAACACGCTGTCCCGCACAAATGGGTCTCGTTTTCACACGATCGCCCGCCACCGCAACAAAAAAATGTCAACCGCTACCCCAGCTCCCCCGTAGCCTTATTGGTTCGCCATTCGCCACGACGGGGGTTAGTTTGTCTAGCCTCCAATTGCAATCCCAGCGTGTCCCATCTGGCGAAGCGATTGTGCGAATGAGTGCCGGACAGAAAGTATAGTTGGCCCATTTTGCGAGGGCGGGCACGCGATGAACGTCAAATAGGTAGCGTTGGCCTGACGCAGGCAACAGGGTATCAAATCCGCGCGGGGGAAGCACATCCCGGTTGGAAGAACATAGGATTACTGGAGCTTGCTGAGCGTGGTCGAGATGCGGGCGCACCCCGCGGCATCAAAGACGCGTATGCGCGCATGGCAATGTCAGTGTTGCTCTCAGCCCACCGGGAGCAGAATTATTCAAACCGATCTCGCCGCCGTACAAATGCGCGAGGTCCCGCACAATTGGCAGTCCTAGACCTGATCCCGGAACTTGGTCATCCAGACGTTCGCCGATCTTGAAAACCCGGTCCAGGGCTTCCGCCGGCAATCCGGGCCCATCATCTTCGACCGTAATCACCACTTTGGTCTTGCTTTCCTGTCGGACGCCACGAATCACCACCGTCCCGACCGCCCACTTGCATGCGTTGTCTATCAGATTTGCGAGCATCTCATTGAGGTCCATCGGGTCACATAGTGCCGCGCATTGGGCATCAATATCCGTAGAAATGTATAACTTCTTACTATCATATAGTCGCTTCATGGCAGCGACGATGTTGGTCACCGTAGCTGCAACATCAGCAAAAACGCCTGGTACAGCGCGTGACGCTGCGGCACGAGCGCGCGCGATTTGATAGTCAATCTGCCGCTGCATACGTTGAGACTGCTGCAGAATCACCCCCGCCGATTCGGCTTCACCACGGCGCTCTAGTCGGTAGGCTTCGTCCGCGAGGACGGCGAGCGGCGTTTTCAGACCATGTGCAAGGTTGCCAGCCTGGGTGCGCGCGCGCAGGAGCATCTGGGCATTGACCTCGATGAGGTTGTTCAGATCGTCGACAAGCGGCTGAACTTCAGACGGAAAATTCCCAGGTAGCTTAGCCGCTTTTCCGGAGCCGATGGCGCCGAGAGCCTGCCTAAGTCGAGACATCGGTCTCAGTCCAAACGAAACCTGCAATGCGGCGGCCGCGACGAGTGCCAGCACGAGCAATGCAAGCGAAATCGTCAGGGGTATGGTGAACCTCGGCACCATTCGGTCGATTACGGCGAGCTCGGCGGCGATTTGAATACGGAGGGCCGGCACCGGCCCGTCATCCGGGAGGAACATGCGCTCATAGACGATCATCGGCCCGCGCGGGCCACTAAGTGTGAGCTTTCGAAGTTCGTCAGTCGCTAGCGGATCGTCCGGCACTGGCAAATCTTCGGTGCTGGCGGAAAGGGATTTTATGAGGCTCTTGCCGCTCCGAGACACTTGCCAGGAAAATCCAGAGCCCACCTCGCCAAAGAGCGGATCGCTGAGCGGACGAGGCAAATGCGGAAACCCCGCGGCATCAACGTCGATGAGCATCATGAGCTCTTCCAAGTCCCGGCGGAGATCAGTGTCTACCAGACTCGTTGCGTACTGCCTGAATAATTCAGTGATGAAGATACCAGCGGCGTAAACACCAATGCAGATCCAGATAGCGGCTCCTATGACTAGCCGCGCCCTGATGCTCCTAAGAAATGACTTGCTCATCCGAACCGATACCTTGACCAAGGTGGCTTGAGCCCGGCCAAAAGCCTGGCATAAGAGTTCCGGTATTCAGTTGGTTAGAGTCTCAGCCGGGCTCGGAAACGGCTATGCAAATTACCACGTATTCGCGCTTGTATGAACCACAATTCTTTGCCGCCAGTGAGCATCTCTGGCGGAGCGAGCCCCGCATGATGCAGTCGGCAGGCGGCGCGGCAGCGAATAGAATGACGGCGATCCGGATATTGCTGCATGACCTCGCGCCTATTATGCGTCGATGCTTACCTGGTCTGCTTTGGCGGGCCATGGAAGTTAAGCGGGTGCCGCCTGCGAGCACGCACGCTTTTTACTTGCCGTCGGAAGCAAAGGACGAGCCGAATCCACGTCCATCACCGTCCGTTGAATATGTGGTCGGCGCGAAGATGAGTACGTCAACTTATCACCATCGCTGAGACGACAGCTGGCAGGCCGCAGATGGTGATTTCGATGGGCCGGCTCGCCGGGCGATTTGCGGTACACAGCCGGAACGGACGCGAGGCAATCAGGCGCCAATGCCACAAGAGGTTGTCAATAACGCGGAATATTGCAGCGCTGCGAGACGACAAGGCTGATTTGTGCGCCGGCCATTTCGGCGGGCGGCGGTGGAATTGAGACGCGATGCACGAGCGCGAGCGTTTCCGCGTCGAGTGCCGCCGAGCCAGAACTGCCGGCGATGTGAGCGGATGTAACCCTTCCTTGCCGGTCGATAGTGAAGGCCAAGTGAGCGGTGCCTTCCTCATGATTTGATTCAGCGCCGGGCGGGTAGCGCTTGTTTCGTTCCAAAACGCCGATAACTTGACTCCTCCAATCCGACGGCGATGGTCCATCGCTCGGCGCAGCCGCCGCGGTGGCTGTCCGTGTTGACTGCGAGGCCGCCGGCTTTGCTGTTTCGCGCTTTGCGGCGCACGTGAACGCGCTTTGGCTCTTGTTTCTTTTTCTCAACCGGCTTTGCAATCTTCTGCTTCTTGGCCGGCAGCTCGACTGGCGCGGGACACCCCAATCGAAAGGACAGGTTTGGATTCGCACCGCACCCGAGTAGCCAGGCTGCTCCACGTTTGCGGTTGGAAACCCTATGCGCCGAGAACAACCCGCGGTCACTTCGACGAAAAACCCACTGGTTTCTAGAGGAGAATTTTTAACCTGGACCTCACCACGGCTAGTGGCCGAAAACTTACCGTGCCCCACATACCCATCGCCCCCGCCTTCCCATCGGACGGGTTATTTATGTTCATTGCATCCGGAGCAGCATCGTGTCTCGGACGCTATGGCTGGCGCGTGGCGCACAGGATCGCCAAAATGGTTAAGCAGGCACGCGCATGCTTCGGTGCACTCGGCTCGTGATCGCGCAGCATCAAGCGCTGTGAGTGGTCGCAGGTCGGACCGATGTCGTTCACCAGTTGACTGCTTCCGTCGCCCGTCATTGAAAAGTGGAATGTTCATGGCGTGGAGCTGTCACCTGATCCCAGACACCGACTTGGCGCAAGTGTGGGATCGCCTGAGGAACCGACTGTGCGTCTACCCATGTTGTAAAGATTAAGATGGGTCTTCCGGGAAAAGTGTGGGTGATTTTGGACGTTAACGCAGCAGAAAGCCCCGTCATT
>JASHRR010000587.1 GCA_030037185.1 Xanthobacteraceae bacterium
ATCGACGCGCCGGTTGGATTGTCGGCCTGCGTGCAGGGGTCGAGTTCGATGCCGCCCAGAAGGCGCCGGACGGGCTCTAGGACGTATGGCGGTGTAAGATATCTTTGCCGCTCGTGGGCCTCAAGCCGACGACGCTTTGCGTTGTCGAATCGATGGGCGGCGACGCTCATCGCTTGAAAGGCGCCATCAGCGTCCCGGTTGTTAGCGGCGTTCCGCAACGCGCTGACGTCGGTTCACCGGCCGCAAGCGGGCACGTGCCCTGAGCGGGTGATATCCCCGGCTTGCCGTCGGCGTCGATGAATTTGATCTTTGGCGCGACGAACAGCACCGCAGGCGGCACAAATTGCTGGCACCACGGCGCCGATGTCCTGTCAGGCACCAAGCGCAACCCCGTTCGCATGCTCGAAGACTTTCACGAGCTATGGAACAAGGCCGTTGCGAGGGCCGAATGGTGGATTTAACCAGAGGAAGCCCTGCCACGGTGCCGTCAGGCTATTTTCCGTGATGTGATGCCCGGCAGGAATCCACGAAACGATCTCCTCGCAGGGGGCTTGCCGCGTCCAGATCAAACTGGACTTCCATCGCCTCGAAGATGTAGGCGGGTGTACACCATTCGTCGGTTGCTCCGACGCATTCTTCGTGTAGCGCCATCGCGGTCAGACATCATTCCCTCACGGGCCAATGCGGCGCGACCTCGCGGCAGATCCGCCAAGTCCCCGAGCGCCGCCAGGTACTCATCGACAATCGCCTGCTTGGCATCGCGCCCCGCCGGTCTCGAATGCTGCTTGCGGACAGCCAGGAACGTGCCTTCGTCAACCCGAATGTCGTCAAGGAATTGCGCCGGAGCAAGGAGCGCAAGGCCGAGCGGCGCCAGAAGGGGAAGCTAAAGGTCGCAGTGTGGGCGAAATCCGCACCACCATAAGCCATGTGCAGGGCCGGTGGCGGCCGCTGTTCCTTCCGCGATCTTCTGTGGCTTGAGAGCGTCTGAGCTGCGGGGCTTGCGCTGGCAGGACGTGGACCTTTCCAAGGGCGAACCTTCGGCAACGTGCCGATCGCTACCACAAGATCGGGCCGCCAAAGAGCGAAGCAGGCGAACGTACGGTCCCGGTACCGACGCCAGTCCTCAACGCTCTACGCGAATGGAAGCTAAAATGTCCCAAGGGCAAGTTCGGCCTTGTCTTCCCGAACCTGAGCGGCAATATCGACTCCCACGGCAACATCACGCTCGTGGGTTCGAGCCGGTACAAGTCGCGGCGGGTGTCACTGTGGATGGCAAGGCGAAATACACCGGCCTTCATTCGCTGCGACATTTCTTCGCGTCTTGGTGCATCAACCGGCGGCAGGACGGTGGGCTAGAGTTGCCCTAAAAGTCGTGCAGGAACGGCTGGGCACACATCCACAACTATGACAATGGATGTCTAGGGTCACCTCTTCCCCCGTACGGACGACGGTGCTGAACTGGCGAGTGCGGCCGCGCACCTGTTTGCCATCTGACGCGACACGCGCGACATGGAGACAAATTCGTGAGTGATTCCAACGTAGCGACGCCGAAGATTAATCCGCTCCTCAAGCTCGCCCTCGACATTGGGCCGCTGGCGCTGTTTGTCATCGCCAACGCAAAACTCGGCATCTTCGTCGCAACCGGCAGCTTCATGGCTGCGGTCGTTGCGGCGCTTCTGGTTTCCTATGCCATGACCGGACAGTGGCCGATCATGCCGGTGGTGACGGCGATCGTGGTCCTGGTATTCGGCGGGCTCACGCTTGCGCTTCACGACGAAACATTCATCAAGCTTAAGCCCACCATCATCTACGTGCTGTTCGGCGGCACGCTGCTTGGGGGCTACATTTTCGACAAGTCGTTCTTGGCAATTGTCCTTGATTCGGTGTTCCATCTCACCGAAGAGGGCTGGCGTAAGCTGACACTGCGCTGGGCGCTGTTTTTCTTCGCGCTGGCGGTGCTCAACGAGGTGATCTGGCGCACGCAGTCAACGGACTTCTGGGTCAATTTCAAGCTGTACGGCTTTGTGCCGCTCACTTTCGTGTTTGCGGCGATGCAATACCCGCTGTTGATGCGCCATGCCGCAGAACCTGCGCCGGCCGAGAAATGAGCGAAAGCGAAATGCAGGCTGGCGTCGTCACGAGCTCGCCAGCGCCTTCTCGAT
The DNA here is from genome assembly GCA_030037185.1 of Xanthobacteraceae bacterium. Next base: position 2,163 of record JASHRR010000587.1, read on the forward strand.
CTGCGGCTTGAGCATCTCCTCGATGTTGTCCTGGGTAACCGGGCCGACCAGCTTGTAGGCGATCTTGCCGTCGCGGCCGATGATGAAGGTTTCCGGGACGCCGTACACGCCCCATTCGATCGCGGCGCGTCCGCTCACATCGGCGCCCGAAGCCACGAAGGGATTGCCGTAGCGCCCCAGAAAACGTCGCGCATTGTCGGCCTGATCCTTGTAATTGATGCCGACCAGCCGGATGCGAGAGTCGCGCGCAAGCTGCATCAATAGCGGCGCCTCGTCGTGACAGGGCACGCACCATGACGCCCAGACGTTGAGCAGCGTGACAGTGCCCTTGAAATCGGTGGCTGCAAGGCCCGGAACAGGCTTGCCATCGCGCGCCAGCCCGGCCACTGGCGGCAGGTCGGTCGGCGGCGCATCGTGCCCGATCAGTGCAGAGGGAATGCGCGACGCATCGCCGGAGCCTAGCCGAACAAGGAACAGCCCGGCCAGACCCAAAAACAGCGCCAGCGGCAACAGCACGAGGGCCCGCCGGTGGCTCCCCGCCTTGTGGTCGGCGGCCTCGGACACAGGTGGCGGCGATGCATCCTGAGCGATCTGCGGCGGCGCTTGGCGGGTGGTCTCTTGAGATGACGTCATCAAGCCGGCTCCTTGATTTTCAATGGCCGAGATTCCGCCGATCGGCGGGTGATGCCGCGCTGCTCAAGCTCTGCGAGGGCGCGCTTCTGAGCCGTGTGGTCGGCCGTCACCCAGATGACGAGCGCCGCCACCACGGCGGTCGCGATCATGTAGGCGGTGATTATGAATCCGGCGTGCGGTCCGAGGTCCATGATTTCGCCCCGTCTTACGCAGCGCGCTCGGCTTGGATCAGCATCAAGGTCCGCACCCGCCGGCGCAGGATCTCGTTGCGCATGGCGGCGAGGTGAAGGACGAGGAACAGCAGCGTGAAGGCAAGCGCCATGACGATCAGCGGCATCAAAATGCTCCAAGCGATCGCTGGTCCGCCCACCCGAAACACCGAAGCGGGCTGGTGCAGCGTGTTCCACCAGTCGACCGAGAACTTGATGACCGGCAGGTCGACGGCGCCGACCAGGGTCAGGACCGCTGCCGCGCGGCCGGCACGGGTCGGATCATCGACGGTGCGCCACAACGCGATCAGGGCGAGGTACATGATAAAAAGCACCAGCTCCGAGGTCAGCCGCGCGTCCCAGACCCAATAGGTGCCCCACATCGGCCGGCCCCACAGCGATCCGGTCGCGAGCGCCAGAAACGTAAAGGCCGCGCCGAACGGCGCCGCGCACTTTGCGGCGACGTCGGCAAGCGGATGCCGCCACACCAGTGTGCCGAGCGCCGCAGCGCTCATCGTCGCCCACACGAACATGCTCAACCACGCGCTCGGCACATGGATGAACATGATCTTGACGGTGGCGCCCTGCTGGTAGTCGTCCGGCGCCACATACGCGGCCCACAATCCGAGCGCAAATACAATCAGGGTCGCGCCGATAAGCCAGCGCAGCACGCGATCGACAAGGGCGACGAAGCGGGTCGGATTAGCAAGATCGATCAGCGCCATAGCCGCGTTCCTCATCTGTCGCCGTGGCCCCCGCAGCGCGGGCGTCTTTGGCTCTAAGATATAGCAAACAAGATAGACTATTCCATGCCGTATCTCAGCGTCGTGGCGGCCGCAAAAGGCCCGATGACACTGCTCATCAGGGTCAGTGCGCACAGAATCGTGAACGGCGTGCCGAATGGCACCGACCCGGCGACCGCCGCATTGGAGGCGGCGACCCCGAAAATCAGCACCGGAACCGTCAGCGGCAGCACCAGAACAGGCAGCAACAGACCGCCGCGTCGCAATGCGGTGGCGAGCGCCGCCCCCACCAAGCCGATGAATGTCAGTGCCGGCGTACCGATGAGAAGCGTCAGCACGGTGCCCGAAAGCGCGGCCGGCTCCAGGTTTAGAAACAGGCCGAGGACGGGCGAGGCGACAACCAGCGGCAGGCCGGTGGTGACCCAGTGGGCGAGAGCCTTGGTGACGACCACAAGCTCAAGCGGCGGTCGCGCCATCAGGATG
>JASHRR010000588.1 GCA_030037185.1 Xanthobacteraceae bacterium
AATGTGACGGGCCGCAACACCGACGTCAACGATGCCATGTGGTTGACCGAACTGCTGGCGCACGGTCTGCTCCGGCGAGCTTCGTCTTCATCATCCCCCTTCGCGAAGGTCCTCCGCCAGCCTGGCCTCCGACGTGCCGCCGCTGTCCGGCGGCTGGTTGCAAGATCATGGAGTGCGATGATGCCGACCCGCTGGCAGGCCTGCCGCCACGCTTTCCGCGCACCCCCGAGGCCGCGCGTTTCCTCGGCCTATCGGGCCGAACCCTGGAAAAACGCCGCACCTAGGGCACGGGTCCGACATACCGCAAGATCGGCGGCCGCGTCCTTTATGCGCTTGAGGACCCCAACCCAAGTGCTGGGCCGATCGCGGCGCCAAAAAGTCGACGTCCGATCCCGGTGTCGGAACAGTTCTCCCCGCCAAGCGCCCCGCTGCACCCGGCGAGGTCTCATCATCTTCCTATCGTCGTTGAACGTGTGAGATATCACCCACTCACAGCCGGCCGCCGAACAGAAACGTCAGGCGTTCGGGATGAGAGGTAGCGGCATCCGCCAACGGCGATAACCGCTCGCAAGTCCAAACTGCGGGTCCGACAGCAGCCGACGTATTGCGACGTGTGACCGAAGACGAGGCCCGACGTTGCGCGCAGGATTCGATGACATAGTCTCACCTGTTCCGCCAGCGCCCTCCCGACAGTTGTTAGGAATACCCCCGATAGGGCCGACCGAGAACCAATCCGTCGCGCTTCAGCCGGGCAATCGCCGTGACGACGCTCACATGCGAGACGCCAAGGCGCCTGGCGATATCCTTCGGGCGCGCTTCGCCCTTCGTCGCCAGCAGGTCCGCGATCAGCTCACCATAGTCCTCGCGCAATGCATTCGAGCGCGCCAAGCGGGCTTTGCCGAAACGACTGGCGTGGATGCGCTCGGTCGGCAGGTGCCTCGGCGATGCCTTTGGCTTAGCCGCGGCGTTTATCGGCATCTCGTGACCTCAGGCATCTGAGGCGCTTGCTCGGGTTTGGTGCCGCACGGGTAGGCCCCCAACCATGTCGAATGAGAAACAAAATGTTATATCGATTGACACCTAGTATTTCTACTTGATAGTGTAGCCTATGGAATACTTTCGGGTCGATACTGAGATTGAGGCGATGGCAGAGCTTACTGGCCAACGCGGATCGCTGTCTGAACGGACCGTGATGATGGCCCACGAGGTGCTGTCAGGACGCCATTGCAGCCTACGGAGCTACCTGGCTTTCGCCGGTCCCGCCATCGTCGCATCGATCGCCTACATGGACCCGGGAAATTTTGCGACCAACATCCAGGCCGGAGCAAAGTACGGCTACGGACTCTTATGGGTGGTCTTGCTCGCGAACCTGATCGCGATGCTGTTCCAGGCGCTCTCCGCCAAACTCGGCATTGTGACCACACGCAATCTGCCGGAGTTGTGCCACAAGCATTTTCGGTCGCCCGTGGTGTGGGCGATGTGGGTGATCAGTGAGATTGCCGCCATGGCGACCGATCTCGCCGAGTTTCTCGGCGGCGCGATCGCGCTCTCTCTGATGTTCAGTCTGCCGCTGCTGGCTGGCATGTTGGTCACCGCCGTCATCGTATACGGCATCTTGATGCTCGAGCGGCTGGGCTTCCGGCCGGTTGAGCTGATCATCGGCAACTTGGTGGTAATCATCGCGCTTTGTTACCTCATCGAGATGTTCGTCGCGCCGGTCAATTGGCGCTCGGCAGCGGCTCATCTGGTAGTGCCCGAATTGGCCGGCGCCCAGGCTTTGCTGCTTGCAGTCGGCATCATCGGCGCCACCGTCATGCCGCATGCGGTCTATCTGCACTCCGGCCTCACGCAGGGGCGGATACCGAGCCGCGGCGACGGCGACAAACGGCTGCTCGTGCGGATCTCCAATATCGAAGTCATAATCGCGCTCGCAGTCGCGGGCCTCGTCAACATGTCTATGGTGATGATGGCATCCGGCGCCTTCCACGAAGGCCACAGCGACGTCGCCGAGATTGAGAGCGCCTACTACACCCTCGTTCCCTTGTTCGGGATCGGGGCCGCCGGCGTGTTCCTGCTTTCGCTGTTGGCGTCCGGGGTTTCGAGTTCGACGGTCGGCACGATGGCCGGCCAAGTGATCATGCAGGGCTTCGTCGGCTTCAGCATCCCGATCTGGGTTCGGCGGCTGGTGACGATGATCCCGGCCTTCGTCATCGTCGGGATGGGCGTCAACGCCACCAAGGCCCTCGTTATCAGCCAGGTCGTGCTCAGCATCGCGCTGCCGCTGCCGATGATCGCGTTGCTCATTTTCACACGCCGCAAAGACATCATGGGCCCATTCGTCAATGGACCCGTGACGAACGTCGCGGCGGTCGTCGGCACGGCCATCGTGCTGCTGCTCAACGGCATTCTTATCGCGCAGACGTTCGGCATCCCGATCCCAGGCCTGCCCGCCGCCGATTGATCAACGCGGCGGCAGCCGTTCAATTACGACAGGTGGCGATTGATGGGCCGATTTCTTCTCGGCAGCGCCGCTTTAATAACCGTGGCGCTATCGGATTCGGCGAGTTCTGGGGACCTTCCCAATCCGGCAGCGGTCAAAGCGCCCGGAGGCGTGGCTACATATGACTGGTCAGGATTCTATGTGGGCGCCGATGTGGGGTTCGCATCGGGACGTTCGAACTGGTCAGTGACAGAGCCCGGCAGGCCGAACTTAAACGGCTCGCTCGATTTCTTCCACACCTTCGATGCTTTTGACGGATCGGGTAGCCAATTCGGCGGGCTTCAAGCAGGATACAATTACATGCTTGGCCCGCATCTGCTTGTTGGCGGTGAAGTTGACATCTCGTTTCCGAGCACGATCGGCAACGCACAATCTTTGCCCTCGTCCGGAAAGGGTGTCACTGGCTACGGGGATGCCGTTGAGGTCTTTGGCACCGTGCGCGGCCGAATCGGCTACGACGCCAATCACTGGCTCTACTATGTGACTGGCGGCCTCGCCTGGACCTACGAGGCTTTTACCGGCGCCTCGGTCAATTTAGGTACTCTAGGCACCAGTGTGGCACCCGGCGCGGTGCCGACCACTTTTCTTGGCCGTATCGGCTGGACGGTGGGCGCCGGCATCGAGGTGCCCATTGGAACCGGCTGGAGTGCCAAAGTGGAGTATCTCTACGAGCAATTTGGCGGCAGTTCGGTGACGTTTGCGCCGAGCGGCCAGACCTTCATGTCCGATTTGTCGATGCAGGAGGTTCGCGTCGGGCTTGACGCCAAGCTCGAGGCCGGACCCGACGGCAAAATGCCTGCTGCCTCGTTCTTTGATACCGATGACTGGGCGATACACGGCCAGACGACTTTTCTGAGCCAGTATGCACCGCCGTTCCATGCACCCTATAGCGGGGCCAACAGCCTCAATTCGAATGCGGGACGCGAGACCTGGGACGCCACGCTCTACGTCGGTCGGCGGTTGTGGGAGGGAGCGGAGTTGTGGGTCGATCCGGAGATCGACCAGGGCTTCGGCCTGAGCAACACCCT
>JASHRR010000589.1 GCA_030037185.1 Xanthobacteraceae bacterium
TCGCAAAGCGCCAAATCCGGACCGAGCCGGGCACCAGTCCCTCCGGCATGAAGCTGATGATGGCGACGAAAATGACGCCAAGCACCAGGTTCCAGCGCACCACGTAGGCGCTCACCACGTATTTCGTGATGACCACGATGGCAGCGCCTGCGACCGGTCCGAGCAGGGTTGCAGTGCCGCCGCAGATCACCATCAGCAGTACCTCGGCCGAGGCTTGCAGCGCCGACACCTGGGGACTGATGAACTGCTTGTTGTAGACATAGAGCAGACCGGCGACGCTGCACCAAAAGCCGGAAAATAAAAACGCCAGAAAGCGGATCAGCCAGACATTATAGCCGAGCGCCGCCATGCGCCGCGCCTGATCGCGGGTTCCGCGCAGGCTCGCCCCGAACGGCGAACGATCGAACGCCGCCATGGCGGCGAGCGCCAGCAGGAAGACCACCACGGTCGCGTAATAGAATGACGGCGCTCCCGCCAGGCTGATGCCGAACGGCGCCGGGCGCGCCGCTAGGCTGACGCCGTTGTCGCCGTTGGTCAAATCGACCCAGCGATACGCGATCCCCCACAAGATCTGGCCGAGCGCGAGCGTGATCATCAGGAATCCGATCCCGGTGGCGCGCAACGCCAGCACGGCGAACACTGCCGAGGTTAGGACGGTCGCAAACAGGGCGCCTGCAACCGCAGCCGCGTGCCCGAACCCTGCTTGCAACATCAATGCCGCCGCGTAGCCGGACACTGCGAACAGGCCGGCATGACCCAGCGATACCAGGCCGGCGTAACCCACCAGCACGTTAAGCGCGAGGGCAAACACCGCAAACAGCAAGATCTGGCTTGCGACATCGACGTAATAAGAATTGCCGACCCACAACGGCACACTCGCGAGTGCGAGAAGCGCGACCGCGAACGCGGCGCGCGCCGACAGTCTAGGCTTCATGACCCACCCTTGCCGAACAGCCCCTGCGGCCGCAGCACCAGGACGAGCAGCATCGGCAGGAACAGGATCACATAGGCAAGGTCCGCAAACCGCGCCTGCCCGAAGTTGTAGAGAAATCCAATCAGGAAGCTGCCGACCACCGCGCCCAGCAAGCTGCCGGTGCCGCCGAGTATCACGACGATCAAGGCGAGCGGCAGCATGTCAGCATCAAGGCCGGGATAGACCGAAAGGATCGGCGCGCCGACGACGCCCGCGAACGCCGCGAGTGCGGCGCCGAGCGCAAACACCATGGTGAACAGCCGGGATACCCTGATCCCGACCACCCTCGCCATTGGGGCGTCGTCGACCCCGGCGCGGATCATGGCGCCGAGTCGCGTCCAATCGACCATCACCCACAGCGCTGCCGCGACCGCGACAGCGATCACGACGACGGCAAGCCGGTACAGCGGAAAGATTATCCCCCCGGCGCGCACCACGCCGCGGAGGTCCGCGGGCGACGCAGGCTGCAGCGGGTCGCCGCTCCAGATCATCAGGCAGAGGTCGGAGACGATGAAGGAGAGCCCGAGCGTCAGCAGCACCTGCGCAAGTTCTTGGCCGGCCAGGCGTCGCAACAATAACCGCTCGATGATGCCGCCGATCAACGCCATCGCCGCCGCGCTCGCCATCGCCGCGGCCCAGAAATTGGCGCCGACCGCAAGCAGCGTCACGCCGAGATAGGCCCCCAGCATGAAAAACGAGCCGTGCATCAGGTTGGGGATGCGCATCAGCCCGAAAATCAAGGAAAATCCGGCCGACAACAGGAACAGCAGGCCCCCGAAGGCAATGCTGTTCACCGCCAGGGTGAGCCAGAGGGTCATGCGTGAATCGCTTTTCGGTCTTTAAGTCACGGCGGGTGGAAAAATTCTAAACTCATCCTTGAGCGCGCTCCTGAGCGGTTGGGGTAAGCAGGCGCCGGGTCGAAGGATGGCACCGGGACGGCCGAGCAAGCAGCCATCCTTCGACACGCGCCGCAACAATGCGGCGCTCTTCAGGATGGCTTGCACGCATTGCAAGATGCCTGGTGGGATCACTCCAAATAGCGAGCCGGCGGATAGTCGCGCGCATAGACCGGATTGGCCAGGAATGCCTTCTCGTCGTAGGTCCAGAATTGGCTGACGTCCGGGTAGCGCTTGATCACGGTGTTGACCAGTTGTCCGTTCTTGCGCGCGCATTTGCGGATGAAGACGTCGCCGACGACATTGCCGAGGTGGTCGAACTTCACCGGCCCGCGCGGCGTGTCGGTGAGCGAGATCTGATGAAGAGCTTCGGCGAAGCTGCTGCGATCGTCGGACTTACCGTCAAGCTTGGCGATTGCGGCCTCGACGCATTGGCCAGCGACATACATGCCGGCTGCGTAACCGCCGGGCATGACCTTGTAGTCTCGGTCCAACGCAGCCACGAGACGCTTGTTGCTCGGTGAATCAAAATCCGCCGAATACCAGTGCGCCGAAACCACGCCGATCGCCTCGTCCCCGAGGCTGCGCAACAAGGCGTCATCCATGGCGGTCCAGCCGGCGAGCAGCGGGATGTTCCCGGCCAGCCCGAGATCCGCATAGGCGCGCATGAACTTTACCGGGTTCGACCCGGCGAAGCCGTTGAAGACGCAATCCACCTTGCTGATCTGGGCAATGTAGGGGGTGTAGTCCGGGGTGACCAAAGGCGGCCACAGCTTCTTCACGATCTTGCCGCCGCCATCTTCGAAAACGCGCTGGAAACCAGCCATCTGCTCATATCCGAAGGCGAAATCCTCCGAGATGGTGGCGGCGCGCTTGTATTTCAGCTCCTTCACGGCGTAATCGGCGATGACGTGGCAGCACTGCGCCGAGGTGGCGGAGGGCCGGATGACGTAGGGGTTCGCCTTGCGCTGCGTGACGTCTTCGGCGGCCGCAAGGCTGATGAGCGGCGTCTCCTTTTCGCGCACATAATCGGTGATTGCGAGGAGCTCGAAAGCCGCCAATGGACCGAGAATCACGTTGACCTTGTTGCGCTCGACCAGTTCCTGCGCCTTGGTCTTGGCGCCCGCCGGATTGCCGCCGGTATCGGCCGAGATGAACTCGACCTTGCGGTGCGCGAGCGTATTGCCCTTTTCCTTGAGCAAGGAGGCAATTCCCTGCTCCATCTGGATGCCGCCCTGGGCGAGCGGCCCGGTCTTCACGGTCAGTAGCCCGATCCGGAACGGCGCCGCCTGTGCGATCGCCGGGGCGAAGGGGAACGACGCAGTGGCAACGGCGCCGGCCGCAAAGGCGCGGCGGCTGAGCTTACGGCGCATCTCAAAACCCTCCCCACGATCGGCAATCTCACCGCTGCGCGATGCCGCGACGCTGAAATTCGACGGCGGCATCATCTATCATCGCCTTCGCCGCTGTAAAGTCCCGCGGTTTGCCGCAGCGCACGGTTGAGCGAAACCGCCTCGCGGGCCAATCGCGACGATCGCCCGGCCGGCATCGCGGGCGACTTCATTTGTTCCTATGGGACCGCTATGGTTCGCCGCCTTGCCTCTCCCGCACGCCCGGCTTGCGCGGAGAGGTCGGGGTGAGGGGCTTTCGCTGAGCGCGAACGGCCCCTCACCCGGAACTTTGCGCGGCGAGCGCAGAAGTTCCGACCTCTCTGCCTGCGCGGAGAGGTTAGGCGCGTCGATGCGATCTTGCTGCGCATGCGGGAGGCGAGGTCCTTAACGTCAGACCCAGGGAGACGATCTTGCCTGCCATGTCCGGAAAGCGTGCCTTCCTTGAACTCCTCAAGCAGGAAGGCGTCGAGATGGTATTCGGCAATCCCGGCACCACCGAATTGCCGCTGATGGACGCTTTCGCGGTCGAGAACGAGATCAAGTACGTCCTCGGCCTGCAGGAGGCCGCGTTGATGTCCATGGCGGACGGTTATGCCCAAGCTTCCGGCAAGCTCGCGGTGCTCAATTTTCACGTGGCACCGGGCCTTGGCAATGCGATGGGGATGCTCTACGACGCCCAGAAAGCGGCAGCGCCGATTCTGGTCACGGCCGGCCAACAGGACACCGATTACCTCGTTACCGAACCGATCCTGTCCGCAGATCTGGCGACCCTCGCGCGTCCGTTCGTCAAATGGGCTGCCGAGGTGCATCGCCTCCACGATCTCCCCCGCCTTGTGCACCGCGCCGCCAAGACGGCGCTGGCGCCGCCGACCGGGCCGGTGTTCTTAGGCCTGCCCGGCGATATCCTCAAGGCGGAGGGCGAGATCGAGCTGATGCGGCCGACCCGAATCGGCCCGCGGCTGCGCGGCGACCTCGCGGAGATCGCCAAAGCGGCAACGATTCTCGCGGCCTCGAAACGCCCTGTCATCATGGCGGGTGATGCTGTGGCGCAGAGCCACGCGCTCGCCGAGCTTGTCGCACTCGCCGAGCTGATTGCGGCGCCGGTTTATGCGGAGTTCGTGCCGAACACCGCCTCCTTCCCGGCCTCCCATCCGCTGTTTCGCGGCAATGTGACCCGGCTTCAGCCGGCGGTGCGCAAGGTGCTGGAC
>JASHRR010000590.1 GCA_030037185.1 Xanthobacteraceae bacterium
AGATCGCCGCGCAGTTCACCAAATTCGACATCCAGCCAAGTCGCGGCGCCTACATGGTCGTCGACCGCCGCACCTCGAACCCGATCGCAAGGCTGCGCCCCATTCCGGACACCGACCGCTTCGAATTGTGCTACTTGTCGAACGCCAAAGGTCGTTGGACCTTGGGCAACATGGGACGCATGAAGCTGATGTTGAAAAGCGCTCACGAGATCGTGGAAAAACGATCCGATCTTCAGGATCTCCCGGTTGGGCCAGCCAAAATGGCCCAAAGTCAAGCTTAGTCGGTATAGAAGATGAGTGCTCTTCGGAACCCCCGCGAGAGTACCGTAGGCTAGAACCGGGTAGCTCATCATCGACGGCGCGCCGTCAACATCGGCGGCCGGGCGGCCGCCGCATGGTCACGTGCGCAATGGCATCTCCACAACCACGTCGCCGCTGAAGGAGCCCAGCAATGACTGAGATGCGCGCGCGCAAAGTCTGCGCCTCAGTGGCCACGCGAGGCCGCCGGATCGAAACCGAGGCCGCACCGATCCGCTACGTTGCCGAGCTGTGCTGGCTCGGGTATCGATTCAAGCGGTGTCTCGGTCCTCTCAGTGCATGCTAACGAGCGTGAGGTCCACGAACCACGACTGCGCCGACACGAATCCCTTCACGTTCTTGCTCATGGCACGTGGATTGAGGTCGTGGACGGGGTAGAGCATTGGCGGATTGTCCACCAGCCGCTGGTGAGCAGCACGATATGCTGGTGAGCAGCACGATATAATGTCGCGATCGCGTCGGGGTTGATTCCGCTACTGCCGCCAAAGCTCCCTCAAATTGGTCGTCTCTCCAGTGCTCGAAATTCAAACCATTGGGGGAACAGTAGGCGGCAGAGAAGAAACCGCGCCATCATGCTAACGTCGGATGATGGCGCGGAGAAATTGAGCGCCATTGCGCCGCAGAGCAGCAGCCCTCAGACGGGGAGGGATTCGAGCGCGCTGGCCCAGTCGATGGGTCGCAACCCGACCGAACTGTGCTGCGGCGCGTTCTTCGGCCGCTCAGAAATCCGGCTTGTCCGCAATCGGGACCGTGGCGTTCTGCCCGGGGTACCATTGGATGTTCTCGGCGCAGGCTTGTTCCTCCCATTCCCAGGAGCCGACGCTGCGCCAATACGTGATCGTCGCCGACCACGGCGTCGTGAAGACGCCGTCGTCCTCCACCGTGAAGCTGAGCTGGAGGTACTTGCCTCGGTAGGCGTAGTCGATATCAAGGGGTACGAAAGAATTTTCTTTTGCATCCCGTGCCCACCCCTCCTTGGCGGCTTCATAGTCGATCATTCGATAACGCTCGACGACGTGCAGCGCCGGACTGTAGGGCGTGCCGAACCAATCGACCATCGCAAACGGTCGATCGGTCTTCACCCCGACGGTGTCGATTACCAGCGTGTCGCCTTCGTAATGGCCGACCGAATCCCCATACCAGGACGGCATCACCTGCGCCGGATGTGGCGCATTCATGCGCACGCGGCGCACCTGATGATCGGTGGAATAGAGGATCGTGACCTGGTGCGCCTGCTGAAGTATCTCGGTGCGAAAGGTCCAGAAAATGAACGGAACGGGCTGCGGCCAGCACTGGTCGCTCGGGGTCGGATAGCCGGCGCCCGCCAATGAAATTTCGCCGTGCCGCCGCACGACTTGTGCGGCCTCGGGCTTGAGGATCGGGCTCGTGTAGTCGCCGACCAGCTGGTTAAAGTTGCCGCGACCGTCGGGCCGGCGCGACCTGTTTCGAATTGGCCCGGCGCCCGTCGTCGGTGGCTCAAAGCCCGGGCTCGTCGGGTGAAACCAGAAGCCCGAGAAATCCGGGACCGATGTGGAGGTTTGCGTCGCGCTTCCGCCGAGCGCAGTTGAGGGCGCCGGCGCTTGCGCCGCGGCGGGCGTTGCGACCGCCGCCAATGTCGCCACAAACAGGAGATGTCGCCGATTCATGCCAATCCCCCTTTCATGGCTCGCCCCTCCCCCCGGCCCCATTGGGGCGCGCAATCGCCCGCTGATGCGCCAGCCCCCAGAGCGGCCTGCGCCGGCCGCAAGCATGATGGCACCCCGTCGCATGACAGCCCATTTGCGCCTAAATTTGATCAGTCTACGATAGCACTTTGGCACCGACTGCAAGTGAGGAAGTTCACCCACGGGGCGGGTCAAAGTTAGGCGCCGAGCCAGGCGACGGCGAGATTTTCGTCGTCCTGGCAGCGTTCGATAGCGATCCATGGTAGCCGCGGCCCTCAATGCAGCCGAAGACTTCCTCACCTGCTCAGCAATACCTCGGGGTCCAACGCAACATGCGCGGGTATCTAAAAATAGATTGTTCCCTGTCGATTTGGTTCCAATCGATTAGAAATGGGGAGCGTGCTCATGGGCCGTGCCAGATGCGAGTGGTATAAATCAATCGACGTTCGCCGCTGGCAGCGTGAGAAGCTGCGCTGTTCTCGCCGGGAGCTTTTGCCGTGGTGCTCTGTAGCTGGCCTTCGCCGTGCCAAGGAGACCGGGACCAAGAGTGGCAAGTCGATCGGCAGGCCGACCATTGACCCCCCAGACAGTCTCTCCCGTGGTGTCAGCTACCGGGTTTTACGACCGAGACTTGCGGTGTTGCTCTTGGGACTGTGCAGCGGATTGCAGCGATCTCTCGCCCTTTCGGCGGCATCGTAAGCGTCGGGCCGGATCTATCGCAGGCCCAACACATCGAAGCCTGCGCCAGGGTCATCACATCTATCCGTATCTGCTGCGCCGATTGATGATCGATCACCCGAACCATGTGTGGGCGACCGATATCACTTACATCCCGATGGCACGCGGCTTTGTCTATCTCGCGGCCGTGATGGACTGGTTCGCGCGACGCATCCTGGCCTGGCGGCTGTCCAACACAATAGAGGCTTCGTTCTGCATCGATGCTGTCGAGGACGCGCTTGCTCAATACGGCCGCCCGCAAATCTTCAACACCGATCAGGGCAGCCAGTTCACCAGTGCCGAATTCACCAGCGTGCTGATCAACAACGGCATCTCGATCAGCATGGACGGCAAGGGTGCATGGCGAGACAACGTCTTCGTCGAGCGCTTCTGGCGAACCGTCAAGTACGAGGAAGTCTATCTGCACGCCTATGAAGACGTCGGCGAAGCACGGCGATCGATCGCCCGCTACATCGCCTTCTACAACGCAAGGCGACCTCACGTCGCTCTTGACGGCCGTACCCCGGATCAAGCCTACTTCGATCCGCTGCCGCTCCGCACGGCAGCTTAACCCACGGGCCGACGATCCACTTAGCGACGCGGAAATTTTGGTCAAAGGACCGGGGCCACCTCACTGTCAGCGACGACTCAGACATCCTACATCCACAACATCAAGAAGTTTAGTCAATATTTCGGTCGATCCCCGGATCGTCTCGGCCTTGAAGACGTACGTGCCTACCAAGTCTACTT
>JASHRR010000591.1 GCA_030037185.1 Xanthobacteraceae bacterium
GCGATACACCAAGGTCGGAACCGGCGTCAGACCGATCACGTCGATGCGACCGCCTACCAGCGCAAATCCCTGCGCTGCCAAATCGACGACCCGAGGCGACTGCGGCAGCTTGCCGTTGAACCACGGCTTGACGGTATGGCGATCTGACGAGGCGATATCGACCGCCTGCGGCGCCATCAGGCCACGCATGTGGCTAGCCACCACAAGCTCGGCCGTCGGCTCGCGGCCAGGGGGGCCGATCGCCACGAAAGTGGCGAGGCTGCCGGCCGCGAAAGCCATCGCGACCGAAGCTGCCATTGCAAGGCGGCCGGTGCGCCAGTTGATCGCGAACGGCTGCGCCAGCGCGGCGGCGCGGCGGCGCAGCGCTGGGCTCGCCGTCTCGCGCGGCAGCCGTTGCCGTATCGCGTTGCGCAGCGCCTCGATACGCCCGCGCTCTGTTGCCAGTGCGCCGTTCTGCGCGAGCCGGCGCTCGAATTCCAGCGCATGCGCGGGATCGAGCTCGCCGTCGATATAGGCGTTGAGCAGTAGCCGGTCGTTCTCTGTCGTCGTCACCTGTCAGCTCCAAGCATCTCGATCAGCCGGCGGCGGGCGCGGGCCAGGCGCGACATCACGGTGCCAATCGGCACCTCGGTGATCGCCGCAATCTCCCGGTAGTCAAGGCCCTGCACATCCCGCAGCACCAGCGTCTCGCGGAAAATTGTCGGCAAGCTTGCAATCGCGGCTTCGAGCTTGGCCTCGTCGGCGCGAGCGATCAGTGCCGCCTCCGGATCATCGCCCGCCAGGGTGGCATCGTCAGCCAAGTGCATGCGCTCGACGGCTTCGAGATCGTCCACATGGATGACGGCCGACGAACGGTTCTTGCGAAGCCAGTCATAGGCGGCGTTGCGGACGATGGCGAGCACCCAGGCACGGCCGTTCCCGCCGCTAAATCCTCCGATGCCGCGGTAGGCGCGCAGGCAGGCTTCCTGCACCACGTCCTCAGCGTCGGCACGATTTCCCGTGACCCAGCGCGCCAGGCTGCAGGCATCGTCGAGATGGGGTATCACCACGTCGGCGAACCGTGTTTTGCTGTCCCCGCGGTCCACGGCGTCTCCACATCGACGTTCGGCCCCGGTTACCACGGGATTGAGTCAGGGTCCCGCGCGCATTGCCGGCGACGGTCGCAACTGGATGCTGGCAAAAGCGATCCGCGCCGGAGATGACCGATAGAGTAAACCGACCGCGGCCGAGGTTTATTCCCGTCCGGCCGATTTTTTCAAATCGGCTCTGAGCGAGCCGCAGCCCCTTTCTCAATCGCAGTTGCGCAAGGGCGGCCAGATCACTCAGGCAAACGCCAGCCTGGAGGGGCGTGTCTAAGACCGCCGATCAACCACCGGTCGCACCGCCTGCCGCCATTCCCGCCTGCACGAAATTCACTCCGCCGCTGCGATCGGGCTCTCTGCCGGGGCGGCATCGATGAATCCCCCCGACTGGCGCCGCCACAGCACCGCATAGTGGCCGCCGGCGCGCAACAGCTCCTCGTGCGTCCCCTGCTCGACGATGTGGCCGTGGTCGAGAATCACGAGCCGGTCCATGCGGGCAATGGTCGAGAGCCGGTGTGCGATGGCAATCACGGTCTTACCCGCCATCAAGGTGTCGAGGCTCGCCTGGATCGCGCCCTCGACCTCGCTGTCGAGCGCCGACGTCGCCTCGTCCAGTATCAGGATCGGAGCGTTCTTGAGAATTACGCGGGCGATCGCGATGCGCTGGCGCTGGCCGCCGGAAAGCTTCACCCCTCGCTCGCCGACCTGGGAGTCGTAGCCACGCCGGCCCCGCCAATCCTCCAGATCGACGATGAACTCGTGCGCATGGGCGAGCTGAGCGGCTGCGATGATCTCGGCGTCGCTCGCTTCCGGCTGGCCATAGCGGATGTTCTCGCGGATCGAGCGGTGCAGCAACGAGGTATCCTGGGTCACGACCGAGATCTGCGATCGCAGGCTCTCCTGGGTCGCCAGCGCTATATCCAGTCCGTCGATCAGGATGCGGCCGTCCTCGAGGTCGAAGAAGCGCAACAGCAGGTTGACGAGGGTCGATTTTCCGGCGCCAGAACGGCCGACCAGCCCGATGCGATCGCCCGGTTTTACCCTCAGACTCAAGCCGTCGATCAGGCCGCTCTCGCGGCCGTAGCCGAACCGCACGTCCTCGAACGTGATCTCGCCGCGGGTCACGTTCAGTTCCTTGGCGCCGGGCCGGTCCTTAAGCCCGATCGGCCTCGCGATCGTCATCATTCCTTCTTGCACGACGCCGATATTCTCGAAGATTTCGGTGACCCGCATCGCCACCCAGCCGGCGATGCTGATGATTTGCCACGACAGCGGCAGTGCCATCGCCACCGTGCCGACCGCGACCTTGCCGTGCATCCATAGCGCAATCGCGATGGCGCCGGTGCCGGTCACCAGAACAGCGTTGAGGGTGGTCAGGCTGAAACCGAAAAGCGTGTTGAGCCGCAGCGAGGCGTAGAACCGTCCGGTGTGTTCGTCTACGGCGTCGCGCACATAGACATCTTCACGGTGCGCCCGCGCGAACAGCTTCACGGTCAGGATATTTGTATAGGTATCGACGATGCGTCCGGTCAGCAGCGAGCGCGCCTCGGAGACCTGCTTGGAGCGGTCGCGCATACGCGGGACGAATGCGCGCAAGAGCACAAGATAGCTTGCGAACCACACCGAGATCGGCAGCGCCAGCCAGGCGTCCGCAGACGCCAGCAGGATCAGCGCGCTCGTGCCGTAAACCAGGATGTACCAGACGCCGGTAATCAGGGCGACGAGCGATTCGCGTACCGCCGGCCCCGTCTGCAGCACCCGCGTCGCGATGCGGCCGGCGAAATCGTTCTGGAAGAACGCCCACGACTGGCGCGCCACATACCAGTGGTTCTGCCAGCGGATCATGTTGGAGACATTGGCTGCGATCGCCTGGTTGGCGACGAGGTTCTGGCCGGTCTGCGCCAACGGGCGCGCAAACAGCAGCACGGCCGCCATGCCGAGCAGGGTTCGCCACGACTCCTCCCACAACCGCGCCGGATCGCTCGACGTCACCAGGCTGACAACCCGGCCCATGAACACCGGGATCATCGAATCGAGCATCGCCACGAGAAAGCCCATGAGGAACAGCGCCACGAACAAGGGTCTGGCTTGGCGGGCGAAATGCCAATAGAATGCGACCAGCCCCGCAGGCGGTTCGGGCCGAGCGGGCTGGGCGGTGGGATCAAGCACCCTTTCGAACAGGCGAAACATGGCGTTCACAACACGAAAGCTGCACCCGGCACGCGGAGGCTGCCGTGGCGAATCGTCATTTCCTTGGTGGATGGCTACGTCTACACCTGCATCATGATGGCGGCAAGGCCCGCCCGTTTGCGCTCTTGAGATGTTGGCGGGGCCGAATGTTGGGGCGGCGCACAAGCGGCCTGCCCGTGGTCGCCGGGTCTGGCGCCGCCGCCACGGAAATGCCGGCGGGGTTATCGGCGTCGGGCGGCCACCAGCTAATGTTTGCGCCGCGGCGGCGCAAGGCGCGCCGGAACATCAGTGTCTCGGTGATCTGCCGGCCGCGGTGAGCGAGTTCGGCGAGCTCTACGGCTTGTTGCCGCCATCCCCGCGGACGACGGCGAGGTGGCTTTGCTGCCGGGATCGCGCCGACAGGCCTCGCCGCCTATCCGGTCCTTCCGACGGATCGTAAACGGATAGCGTTGCACAACAACCGCCCTGCCGCGTTCGAGAAGCAGGCGAGCCCTGTTCTCAGGACACGCCATCAGCGCCGGGTTGCGCTTATCGAGGAACGAATACCGACAACTTCGTCTCCCAGACTTGCCCTCAAGGGCCTGGTGACGCTCCCCTTGCGGGCAATCTGTCCTGAGCGTTGGAGCGAGACCCGCATCGTGGTTATCCCGCCTTAAAGAGGTCCGAACCAGGAAACGTGCGGAGGCGGCTCTTGAACCTGCCTGCAACCTGGCCGGGGCCGTGCCCGGCTGAGTGTGGCAAGCGCTTCCAAGCAGCCGCCACGCCGCTCAAAAGCCCCTCCCCTGAGGGCCCTTCAGGGAGCGGATTGGTTACATGGTTAATACCGCCGCGATATGGTTAATACGGTGCGCGATGATTTTTCACAATGGCCGATCGAGGTGTTATGGAACTTTTATACTAAATCCATGTCAAGTAACGGATTTAGGTTTATCGGCAGACGTTGGGCACCCGGCCGGCGGCCATCGCCGATCATCGCGCTTGCATGCGGGATTTTCGGTCTGCGCCGATATGCGACGCAAAACCCCGACAATGAACTCTTCCAACCTTGCGGTTTTGAATTAGGATGGCGCTTAATCCCAGCCTCAATTGCTGAGGAGGAGCCGATGGCGTTAAGGCCGCAACCGCCGGTACCGCAATCGGTACCGCAATTTTTCGAGCCACCAACTGCTCCCGAGCCTCTGCGCGGGTTGTGGGCGGGGATCGTGGCTGCGGCTTTCTTGATTTTCACCGCGCTGGGCAGCGTATTTAAGGAGATTGCGGCACGATGGCGCGGGATCGTGCTGGCACACATTTTCTTCCTCACTCTTTGGCTCGCTGTCCAGGTTTTCTTTTTCGTGTCGGGTGCATATTGGTGCCTCCCCAACGACGGTTCTAAATTCTCCGGGTGGTTTTCGAAATACTTTCCTCAGGTTTCGAGGTGCGGACCGCCCGTGGCGTCGCATGGCGCGACGTCGCCGACCACCACCCTTGCGGTCACGGCGTTTGGTTCGGCAAAGGCTGCGCCTGTCAGTTCGGCCTCATCCGCCGATGCATCAGTTTCGTCCTCCGGTGCACCAGTGGCGTCATCCTCTGCTTCCTCACCGCTCTCGCCGCCTCCTTCCGCGACTGCCTCATCGGCCGGTCCGGCACCGGCCTGGTCCAGCCAATCGATCGCGAACTGTTGGCGCAATCGTTCGGTCGATGGCGGCAGCTGTTACGGGCGTTCACAAGCCCTCCGGAAATCCGCGCCGGCCCGCTCTCGCTACCCGGCTTATCCGTGCCGCCGCCCCTCCGAGTGCGGATGGGATCGGTATTCCGACGATCATCGGGCCGCCGCCGATCAGCAAATATTCAAGCCCGGC
>JASHRR010000069.1 GCA_030037185.1 Xanthobacteraceae bacterium
CGCGACGTAGACAAAACCGATTTCCTCGCCACGATGCGGCACGCGGCGACAGGTTGCTGACCAATGATCCGCGCGCCGTCGAGCTATGGCTGCTCCCGACCGGGACGGCTCTCGGACTATGCCGGGCCAGCCGATCAAGATCCCTCTCGCCAGCCAAGCTCACGGTGCCACCCTCGCGGTGTCGCTCGCGCCGCCCGGCCCGCTGCGCTCATTCTTGCGCGCGCAGCGACGGCCGCGCGGCCCAATGTCAGGCAATTGACAGTAAATACAAGTAATTGACAGCAGATAGAAGTAATCATGTGGGAAATACCGCAGGTTAAAAATCATTCATCTTGCGATTGTCGCGGCTATAGCTTGACCCGGCGCGCTGCCCCTGAGATTGAAGACGATCAGTGACGCGGGCGAGATCAGGAGGGAGTGAACCATGCGAAGCAGTCCGGAGATCGACGCGGCGTGGAAGGACCACATGCGGAAGCGCCGGATCGAAGGAACAGCCGCCGGGGTCGGCTTTATCGTCCTTCTGTTGATCATGTGGTGGCTCGACCTCCGCCCTCCGAACTCGGCGTTCCTGGGCATCGGCGCGCTGCTAATGCTCGGGTTCCTGGAAATCAAATGGCGGCTGAAAGCCATGCAGGTCCGGCTCGCCGAAATGCATGACGAAATCGACGCGCTGAGAGGGAAGACGCCGCAAAATCGCATGCTGCTCGAATTGACCGCCGACTGACCGCGACAAGGTCGATTCCGATAACGGTTCTTGCGCGATTAGACCGCGTCATCTCTCCCCGATTGCGTCGGCCGGGGAGCAGCGGTTACGGCGACGGCAGTTCCCGCGAAGGCGCCGTGGTGTTTGGTTGCAGATTGCGGGCCGCTGTTGCAATCGCGTCGGCACGGGGGTGGTCAGTGTCCTCAAGCGCATCGAGCGCCGCATCGGCTAAGGTCGGCTCGGTCCGGGCAATTCGGCCGAGCTGTATCATGCATTCCTCATCGGCGACCGACGACACGGCATCAATCACTTCCTCGGACGGCTGCTCTCGCAAGAGTTTGACGAGTAGAGGACGAGCTTCGGTTCTGCCCATTCGTCCAAGGGCGCACGCTGCCGACCTTGCGACATCTTGGTTCAAGTCCCCAAGAAGCTCGATCATCACGGAAATGACCTCGGGATTGCGCCGAGCGCAACCACAGGCACTGGCGCGGATGTCGGGGTCACAGTGCCAAAGGAGTGACTGCAAGACGGCAACCGGGAATGTAGAGCCGATCCGTGCAGCTGTATTTACGGCCAAGTTCAGCGCAGGTCCTTGAACTGCCGCTCTCACAACCAACCGAGATATCGACTGCCCCGCCTCGTGGCCCCCAATAGCGCCGAGAGCACACAACGCTGCGGCTTGCTCGGGCAACATGCGGTGGCGCCCAAACCCGGAAAAACGTCGGCATAGCGCCTCAAGGTCAGGAATGGCCGCTGTTAGTCGCCGTCTACCCGCTTCGCGCGCTAGAGCGATACTGTCGGCAAACTCTGATTCAGAGATGGCGGCAATTAACCCTTGGTCGTCCAAAACGGTGACGTCCAGGCGCTGTTCAATGCAGGACGGCAAAGGCCATTCTGCCTCAATGCCGGCTGAGGAGAATAGATCGAGCTGCTCCTGGCGCATAAAATCTGTTTGACAATCTCAACAGGGGGCAGATCTCACACCGGCGGTCGCACCAGCGTGAGCGGGCCCCGCGTTGCGGCCTTTAGCGCAATCGCGGAAGGCATGGGGAATTCACCTGATTCGTGTCACGTCTTCTTCGTGCGACCTCCACCTAATGTAACACCAAGCCTCATTGCTTTTTGATGAGTCGCTCCCACGCTTCGTTTCAACTTGCGTGCGATCACCGTCGTTTTTGTCTTCGCGCGCGCTAGCGTCTTGAGCGCGCGGACATCTTCGTTCGTCCACGCGCGCAACTTTACGGTCTTGCCTGCCATCTGTGTTCTCCGAGCGAACTTGCACGAATCGCAAGCAATTCTTACAGAAAACACCGTCGCATTTCAAAATGGGCATTGTGGATAACCGCACCGCGAACGGCGCAATGATCATGTTCGCATGGCCTCCGACCGCGTCGAGCCGCGGGGCCGCTGACCGGCGGAGCGCACAAGCTGCCCGGTGCTCGCGAAGCAGAGGCAGGATGTAACAAGTCGCAGTTTCTGCAACACTATAGCCCGCCACATCTTTGCTAGATAGAATATCACTGCTGTCTCATCGCGAGGGCACCGTGGCCGGCACAAGTTCGAGCTGGAAGGAGCAATGCGGGGCGGCTCGCGGTATCCGAGTTCAGTACCGCATTCTCTCCTCCCTCGACGACCTGATCGGCGAAAAGCTCATGACCTACGCCGAGACGGCGGCGGCGAGAAGTTCGCTCCGTTTCGTTGCCGAGATCCGCGCTATATGCGGCGGTGAGGAGATCAGGCACCTCGATCATCTCGAGCGCATGGCGCCGATCGAGGACACCGCGAACGATGACGACTTCTTCAGTGACTCTCCGAGCAGCTTGCCGCATTGAAGCTCGAAGCGACATACGTGTCGGTCGACGAGTTCGATCACCAGTATTTTCAGGTCTCGTTCGATACGGAGGCCCCGGGCGCGGACTTCGATTTGTCGGCGCCCAAGAAACCGTACCTCCTCGTTCAGCGCCAGTTCGAGGACGACGATGGTGGCGTTTGCTACGTCGAGACGCACGAGCCCGATCGGTATGCCGGACATTTCCGGCTCCGCTTGGTCGAGTTCGCCCCCACGCGACTCGTGTTCGACATCGACAGGGCGACGGATCGCCGGATCGAAGTCACCTTCATGCTCGATCCGCAGCGGTTCCGTGAGGTTGAGCGCAGCGTTAGCCTTATTTTCGGCGTTGAGCGTCTCCGATGAGGTTGACGATGCCCTCGCTATCGCGCATCTGCGACCTCACGTGGCGCTGCGACTTAGTGCGGCCGCGCCCGCTCGCGTTGGGCTGACGCCCTTTGACGCGCAGGCAGCCGGGTAACGCAGACCGTCCTGCTATGTGACTTTCCGGCTATTGTGTTGAAACTCGCCAGGCGCGCCAGCCGACGTCGGGATCGAAATTGTCGCGCACGATCTCCGTTCGACAACAGCACGTCGCCCGGTATGGCGCGGGCGGCTGTGGTGCACCATCAACGCGTGGCGGTTGACGCGACGCCCCGCGAGCTCCTCCATGCTCAGGTCGCTGACGAGTGGAAGCTGCCAGCAATCCTTTGCGGGCCTCGGACGGAGATTGAACGGCTTGGGGTGAAGCGCGCCGGCCCTCCGCGAGCCGAGGGCCTGCGGCGCTCCTGGTCGGTCATCATCCCTGGAAGCGGGGTCCCGCAAGCCTCCCGCCCCGTGTCGATCATAGTTAAAATTCGATATTTATATTTATGGATTTCTGTTACGGTAACGACGCGAGGTTTCATCCAAGGGAGCCGGCCGTGTGGCTCCGACCCGCCGCTATCCATCCGCCTGGGCCGGGGGTTTTTCTGGTGACCATAACCCCTTAAAAGCCATCGTTTTTATTCCCGCAAGGTTTCTCCAAGCCGCGGCGAACCAAAGTGCTCGGGCGATTGTAGCGTCCTTGGCACCGTGCTTTTTCTGCAACACTGCCAGAAAATCAAATGCGCCCCCACGGGAGGCCATTGCTCAGCATATATATCTAATGTTTATTAATAGACATATCGCTGTCCCCGTGAAATACGGGGAGGGATTTGCAACTTGTGGACGCAGCAAGGCCACAGTTCTCCCAGGGGAGGGGATGTTATGCGACCAGTGAAACGCGTTCTTTTGGGATCGGCGGCGGGTATTTTTACGGTGGCGGGTGCACAGGCGGCTGATCTGCCGACGAAGGCTCAGCCGGTTGAATATGTGAAGGCCTGCAGCCTTTATGGGGCGGGTTTCTGGTATGTTCCCGGGACCGACACCTGCATCAAGATCGGCGCTTTTGCACGACTGCAGATGGGCTACGGCGCTGGCGGCGGCGGCGGCTTTGTTGGCGGCAGCAACGTCCAACCGGGCACAGGCGACTTCGGCGGCGCGCTCGATCGTACCACCAACATGTTCAACTTCCAGTCGCGTGGCGCGGTCAGCTTCGATATGCGCCAGCAGACCGAATACGGCACGCTGCGCTCCTACATTGACGTCGGTGCGAGCGTTCAGTCCAACCCGGGTGGTTACGGCGGCGGCGCCACCACCGCACCTCTCGGCCCCAGCCAGAGCTACGGCTCGACCACCGTGTACATGGACCGCGCTTTCCTTCAATTCGCCGGCTTCACGGCGGGCCGTATCCGGTCGTTCTTCGACATGGTCAACCCCGGCGCTTATTCGATCGCCACGCAGCGCTTTAGCGGCGACACCGGGGCCGTCGGCATCACGGGCATTGCCTATACGTGGCAACTCGGCGGCGGCCTGTCAGCGAGCCTTTCGCTTGAGGATGGCGGCTTTGGCACCGGCGGCCGCGGCCGGTCCACCGTCAACCTCTCCGGCGGAAGCGGTCCGATCGGCGAGAGCGACGTGACTTCCGCATTCGGGCTCGACACCGTATGGCCAGACAACAAGGGCCAACAGATGTTCGATCCCGTCTTCAACCTCCGCCTCGATCAGAACTGGGGGTTTGTCGGCGCCTCGTTCGCGCTGCATGACGCCAGCGGCGGCTATTACGGCTCGGGCTACAACTGCGCCACGCCTAGCGCCCAAGGATTGGGGGGAGCAAATACGGCACTTTGCGGCTCCAATAACGTTCCGGCAAACTCCTCTCCCCCCTACTTCCCGGCGAACACTCCGACGCCACCCAACGGCAATGCGGTGAGCGGTCATCCGGGCGATGTCTATGGGTGGGCCTCATCCTTGGGCTTCACTGTGGTCAACCCCTTCGGCCTGGCAGGCGACAGCGTGGGCGCGCAAGGGGTCTACAGCGTGGGCGCCATTGGCTACAACACAACCAATTGGGGTCCCTACGCCATCTATGGTTCCGGCAACAATATGGGGATGAGCTATCTGGTCGATGGCATCTTCAACACCAACACCCCGGTCTATCTCACGCATAACTGGAGCGCTGTCGCCTACTTCGAGCACGTTTGGACGCCGCAGTGGAGGACATCCATTTACGGCGGCGCACTGGGAACCGACTTCGGTAGTGGAGCGATCGCTCAGATCTGCGGCGTCCCGAGTGAGCCGGTCGGGTTTAGCGGCGGCTTTAATGCGGTGTTCATGAATGCAAACACCCCCGGTTTCTCGACCAACCAATCCAAGCCAGGAGTGATCAATTCGTTCAAGGGCAATGTGTCAAACTGCAATCCCAATTCCAGCTGGACGCAGTTGGGCACTCGGACGATGTGGAATCCGGTGCCGGACCTGGATGTCGGTTTCGATGTGGGCTGGGTGCATCTCAATACGGCGTTTGCCGGTATGGCCAATTTGAATGCGTTCGGTACGCCCTTCCAGCAGAACGCCACCGGCCGGCCGGGAGGCCTTTACACGATCGACAACCAGGATATTTACAGCGTCCTGTTCCGCATCCAGCGCAACTTCCTGTACTGATCCTGCGGTCCGCAAGACCCCCCGGCAGAAATGCCGGGGGTGTTTTGATCTGGGGCGGCAGCCCTCTCCTTGCTGCTGCCCGTTCGTATGCGAGGCCTCTCCCCCGCATGCTACCGCAGTTTAGGGCTATGCGGTTTACGACAGATTGCTCTCGCTATCCGGTCAGCGGACGTCCACGCAAGGCTCGGCTGGTGGGCCGCGAGCACGCTGCTTAGCGGGGGACGCGCGCGGGTTTTTGTGGTTATCTGTGTCGTTCGCGGGAGCGGGGCGTGCGGCGCTCCCCCGATGGCCCCGAGGCCTTCACGGGGCCAGGGTCCTGTTGGCCCCTGCCGCGCGTCGATCGACCCGGGCGCCCGCAGGTGGACCATGATAACGATGTCAGTCGCCAGGATCGCGGAGAGTCTGCAGCGCGATTTCCGAACCGCGGCCAGTCAGCTTCGGCAAACCGGCAGGCGATTGAGGACCACGTCTCGAAATTATCTCGACGCCGCCGACATAATCGACAAGTGGGCCGCAACCGTGAACGATATTCGACCGGATCTGCTGGTCACCTATCACGAACTCATGATCGGCCCTGCCGACCGCGAGCGGCACGCCGAATTGCTTCGCCAGATTGCGTTTAAGGGAACCGCGAAAACCGCAAGCCAATACGTTTGCGCCTACATAAGTGACCGCACAGGCGGAGGTTGACTTATTACAGGCCGGGCTATCGCGGCTCCCTTTCTTGCTCAAGCTTACCCTTCCATCCGTGCTGCGTGTTCATACCTGAAGGTTGGAAGCGGCCAATTAGTTCGTGCAGGCGCGGTCTCCTTAGGTCGGAGATATCTGTTTCCGCCCCCTTTCGTCTGGCGGTGCCTTAGTAGTCGCCAGAAATTTGAGTGAATCGACTTCGACACCCATTTCGTTCACAAGACGCGGCTGAGGGACACTGAAGGCAGCACTTCAGATTTCCAAGTCGCCTGAGCCCGCGAGGCCGCGAAGGTATCGACGTGATTGGGTCACATTGGAACGTGCAGCAAACAGAAGTCTGACCATGACTCCAGCCCCGAAAGGCGCCAGGTCAGCGAAGGCTAACCGTGCGCACCCGCCCCAGTCGAAAGCGGCCATTGCCGATTCCGATCGCTTTAATCGGTTGGCCGAGTGTTTTCCCTCCCTCAGCCGACGGAAGGGAGGGGGGGCAGCTCGGGGGAGCGTGCTGCCAGGTGCTGAGGCGCCACATCGCCCGATCACCATCGACCCCCGCCCGCAACTTGGAGGGGAACGGCGCCCATGACCCCGGCTCCTTTGCCCTGCCTCAGCGCGCGCCTCGCGCCGCGCGTCTTTGATCGCGTCGATACCTGGGTGTTCGACCTCGACAACACGCTCTATCCGCATCACCTCAACCTTTGGCAGCAGGTCGATGAGCGCATTCGCAACTACATAGCAAAATTCCTCGACACCACT
>JASHRR010000592.1 GCA_030037185.1 Xanthobacteraceae bacterium
CTTGCCAACATCGTGCGCACGCGAGTCGTGCCGGTCGCTCTTTCGACATTGGGCAAATTCGAGGCCGTGCGTGAGTTCTTATTCCGAACGGTATCGCAGCTCGAGGTCGATTATCGCCATTGCTCCTTTAACGCCGGCAAAGCGGGAGGTATCCATGGGGGCGATCGCCTCCCTTGGGTGGCGTCAGAGGGCACTGATAATTACCAGCCTCTCGCTCACATGGTCTGGCAAGTACATGTCTATGGCCGCCCCAAGCCGGACTTAGCGGCCTGGTGCAAGGAACATGAAATACCACTCCATGTTTTTGCATGGCGATCCCAGTATGAGAAAGCCGGGATCATCCGCGATACGCTGTATCTGCTGCGGCCGGATACGTACGTTGGCCTCGTTGACCGCTCGTGCTCGGTCGAGACCCTTCAGAGCTACTTGGGTGCACGCCGAATGCGGATTGGGTCGGCCGAAACGCCGGCAGCAAAAGCAGAAAGTGCTGGCTCAAAGATCACTTCAACCGTTTGATTGGACGGCTTTGACCGGCTGGCCGCCGACATCGCCCAGGAAGGGCGTGGGAGCAAGCGCATGTCTGTTTGACCCCCACCGGTGTGCGCCAGGAAAGCTGGCAAAGAATAGGAGGTGAGAGTCCCCCATGGGAAAGGTCTAGCCAACCATCCCAACCCCGAGCGATGCGCGGCGTCCCGCGAGGGCCGACGTGAAGCGTTCACAGGGGAGACCACGGGCCAAGTATTGAGCTGCGAAACGGGTCTAATTCCGAGGTGCTGATCGCGTTCTGGTGCTGAGAAGGCAACATCGTCCCATAGCGTACGGGCTTGTTTGGGAGAACCTCGCGCAGTCGTAGACCTTGTGCACGTGGAGAAGTTCTTTGCACGGAACCTGGGAGGCCTCATCCGTGACCGGCAGGGCAGGCCGGTCCGGCTCATGAAGGCAAGCCGAACGATGAGCCGCGGATGAGGATTCGGACGGGGGAGTAGTACCGATGAAGCGGTCGAACAACGAGGGCGTTCCTCTGCGGAGACCGGGGAGGGAAGGACCTCGCCCAAGGGGAACGGTGGCGAGACGGCCGCGGCACGGACACTGCGCCGGGGCACCGCGTCGAACGGGCTCATCGCCGTGCGCCGTAGCGGCGCGACAGAGCAAGAGTGTACGGTTCACAGCTCTGCTGCATCACATCACCACCGATCTCCTGAAGCAGAGTTACCTCTCGCTTGAAAGGGACTCTGCGCCGGGCAGCGACGGCGTTGACGTGGCAGGCCCATGGAGAAAACCTCGAAGAGAAGCTGAAGGAACTCCACGATAACGTGCACCGGGGGAGTTATCGGGCGCATCCAGCCAGACGAACCTACATTCCGCAGGCTGATGGCACGCAACGGCCGCTGAGCATCCTCGTCCAACAGGCGGTCGCGACGGTTCTCAAGGCCATCTACGAGGAGGAATTCCTCGGGGTCTGCTATGGATTCCGGCCGACTCGCTTGTATCTGTTGATAACACCCCTTCCGACGAAAGCTGATACCCTTCTCACTTCCGGTTTCTAGCTGTCTTACGACTTCAGATGCGTTGAGAGACTACCAGATCGCGCCCCGTTCTGGCCAGGCCGCACGCGCCAAATCTGATCGGCCCGTGTGCACCGCCACGGATACCTCCGGCTGCTGGGTTCCACCGCTCGGTATAGCGCTGCTATAGACAGCGGCCTTTAGCGTCGTTATATAGGCGGGCATGGACACCCGCAAAACCTTGATCGCAGCAGCGCTGAAGGTGCTAGAGGAAGAGGGCGAAGCGACCTTCTCGACGCGTGCTGTGCTTGCGATCGCGAAGGTCCAAGCGCCGACGCTGTATCACCATTTCGGCAATGCCGACGGCATGCTGAGCGCGGCGCTGGCGGAGGCGTTCTCGCAGTTCCTGCAGAGCAAGCAGGCCGCGGAGCAGTCCGCCGATCCGATCACCGCCCTCATCGAGGGTTGGGACGACTACGTCCGGTTCGCAGCGGCGCGGCCGCGCCTCTATGCCGCCATGCTGAGCCGAGTGCTCCAGGGCGGCCAGATCCTGGCGGCCGAGCAGGCGTTCCACCTCCTCCTCGAGCAGCTGCGCGCGGTCGAGGCGCAGGGCCGTCTCGCGATGGAGGTCGAGGCCGCGGCGGATCGGATGTGGGCGTCCGCGAACGCGGCCTCGCTGCTGCACGTGACCACCAAGCTCCGCAAGGCGCCGCCACCGAGCGAGGCTGTCGTGACCGACCTGCGCGAGAGCGCGCTCAAATCCATCCTATCCCCAGCCAAGAAGGGACGCACACGATGAAGATCCTCGTCAGCGGAGGCGCCGGGTTCCTCGGCGGCCATCTTATTCCCAAGCTCGTGGCGAGCGGCCACGAGGTCATCGCGCTCACGCGCTCGAACAAGGACTCCGCGAAGCTGACGGCGCTCGGCGCGACCCCGCTCATGGGCGATCTCGAAACCAGCGAGTCGATGAAAATGCCGGCGATCGACGCGGTGGTGCACGCAGCGGCGTACTTCCGCTTCGCCGGTCCGCGCGACCCTTATTTCAAGACCAATGTCGAGGGCACCAAGGCGCTCTTGCGCGCGACCGAGCGCGCTGGCGCGAAAACGTTCGTTCACATCAGTGCGGCCGGCGTCATCATGGACGACGGCGGTGCTCGCATCCGCAACGCTGATGAGCGCGCGCGCACATATCCGAACAGCTTCTCGGGCTACGTGGCGAGCAAGGCGCAATCCGAAGAACTCGTCCTCGCCGCCAACAAGCCCGGGTTCCGCACGATCGCTCTTCGACCACCGGCGCTGTGGGGGCCGGGCGACAATTTCAGCAAGCAGCTTCCGCAAGCCATCGCCTCCGGGCAGTTCGCGTTCATCGATGGCGGCGATTATCCGTTCGCGACCGGCCACGTCGACAACGTCGTCGAGGGTATCGAGCGCGTGCTCGAGCACGGCGAAGGCGGGCGCGCCTATTTCATTCACGATCAGGAAACGAAGACATTCCGCGAATTCGTCGGCCTCATTGCCGGCGCGCAGGGCGTCTCGATCGATAAGGTGCGTTCGATGCCGTATTGGCTGGCCTTCACCATCGGGCGGGTCATGGAGATCTTCGCGACGCTGACCCGCAGGAAGGGCGATCCGCCGCTGTCGCGCTCGCTGGTGCGAATGATCGGCCGCGAGTTCACGACCGACGACGGCGCGGCGCGGCGCGAACTCGGCTATGTTGGCGAGACGTCCCGGGAGGCCGGTCGGCAGATGTACATCGACGCCGCCGAGGCCAAGAAGGCGCCGGTCGCGGCATGACGCCGTTGCTCGGTCCGACCGATCGACGCTCAGGCGCGCCCTGACTCGGGCAACTGCTCGCCGGCGATGAGCCGCACGTTGATCGAGCGGCTGTCGGCCAACCATGACCCCGTTTCTTGCAGCGATCGACGCCAGAAAAGCCATTTATTGCTCAGCACCCCTGCGGTCAAAAAATTGTTGGTGATGAAACGGCCCAATGCGGTGCCAGTGCGCTCCTTGTTACTGGGGACGATACCGGTGTGCGGGATCGGCAATCCCGAGGGGCCTCCGGAATAATGCGACCACCGCAAACCAATCAGCGCAGGCACCGATCCCTCCGGCTTCCGAGAATGCGCGCACATAAGGCAGCCATGCCCCGCGCTCGGCCTCGCAGCCATGGAAAACGGCCTTATAACGCGCTAACAAAAGGGAACGAAACGGCTCAACCGTAAAGCGGGCTGCGCCAACATCTCGAGGCGGCACGGCATCGCAAGTCGGACCTGCAAAGCCAGGCTGTGGACTGGAGAATCTCTCGGCTTGCGATAGAGACTTCGATTTCGCGCGGACCGTCCCAGCGAGCCGACGTTTGAGGGGCGCTGCTTTTAACCCTTGCCGAGCCGCTCGCCGACGGAAGGGTCGCCCGGGTCGTCGGGTCTCGAACTATGAAAATGCGGGGCGCTTAGATAAAGGTCGGCTCTAAAAAACGCCAGGTACCAGATGCCAGCGAACTTTCACACAATAGTCCGTATAACCCGGCAGATTTTGGCTAAGAAATTTTTCTTCGTCGAACAACCGCCAAACGAAACCGAGGATCATGAATATGGCGGGGATGAGCCCCCAATAGGAGCCGAGCGCCAACGACATTCCGATAAAATACACCGCCGCGCTCGAGTACATCGGATGGCGCACGATCGCGTAGGGGCCGGTGGAAATGACTTTTTGGCCTTGCGTGATCTCGACGGTCGCGGAGCCGTAAGAGTTTTCTTTGAACACCCGGTACCCCATCCACATCGCGACGATGATCAAGATGTCGCCGATTATGGAGAGCCCTGATGGCACGCTCGACCAGCCGAAGCGATAGTCAAGGCCAGGAAGAACGAACGCGGCAATGCCTGGAATCGCCAAACAGGCCACAATGATCTTTTGGATCGGTCGCTGCTCCGCGATGGGCCCGGCCTTCGTCCTGTTTTCGAGCAGGATCGGGTCTTTCATTATGTGAAGTGTGAGAGGAACGCTTGATGCGGCGACCACTCCGAGATAGACCCACGCCTGCCAGTACTTGAGGGTGCCTGCTGAAAGGAATAGGGCAAGCCCGATGAGGACCGAGCTTATTACAAGCCACAGCCACATTCTTCCTTCAGGGCTCTTGATAACGTTAAACGATCGCATCGCCTCACCTGGAGCGCCAAGTTTTTGTCAAGACTGCGTCGATAGATTCCCGGGCGTTCGCTCACATCCGTAGCACGAGCTCGTCGACCCGCGGCATGCCTCGATGACGGCGCCTGACAACGAGCCGCCATGCTTGGACAGGAAACGATGTCTAAAATGTGTTCCGCTCTGGGTCACGGGCTGGGGTTGCGGCTACGTGTGGCAACACCTCCGGTGTACCGCGGACTCCTGACGACCTGTCGCGACGCGCCACTCGGCAGCCTTGGACCGGCGCGGACTTCAGCCGGCCTCGTGCGCTGGGGCTTCTGGGTTGCGCGCAACGCGGTCGAGGAACTCCTCCAGCGCCGCAATGCACGCCTCGTCGCGATAAACGCGGTGCTTCTTGGCGGCCATAGAGGCTCTAATCTCGGCGTACCAGCCGCGGTCACGGGCAAGCCGCACCGCGGTCGCCACATAACTGTCGATCGTCCCGGCGATCGTCTCGGTCACGCCCATCATCGTCAGGATAGCTAAGGTGTGGCGGCCGCGCATGAAAGGGCCGGGGATGGTCACGATGGGCAGATCGTGCGCAAGGCTTTCCAAGGTTGAGTTGCAGCCTGACCATCCGATGCTGTCGAGAACGACGTCACAGCGGCCCATCGCACCGGCGAAGCTCTCGAAGTCGAGGATCGGCAGCAGCGTGCAGTAGTCGCTGGCAGACAAACCATGGACCGCAAACACACGGTCGAGCCGCTCGAGAAAGAGGTCTGTGACGCGGTCGGCGCCGTAATGGCGGATGAAGATAAATTGGCAGTCGCCGAGCTCGCGGGCAATCCGGGGAAACACAGTGTCGTATTGTGGCAGGTACTTGAATAGAGATTGACCACACCAGAAGCGCGTCCCGCCCGTCCGCCGCCCCAGCTGCAGTGCAAACTCTCGGCGATCGGTCGACTGGTCGGATGTCGGCGGCGGCTCGTAATAGATCGACAGGTTTGGCAACCGCACCAGGCACTCGGTGTAGTGATGCTGAGCGTCAGGTGGTTCCATCAGGTCGCTGCTAAGAAAGTAGTCGATGGTCGGAAATCCACTGGTGTCGGGATGGCCCCAGGAGGTGCACTGCACTCGCGCCAACCGCTGGGCGGCAAGCTGGGCCGAGATGGCGTCCATGCCGACTTCCGGATAGATCAGGACGTGGGGTGCATCGGCGATGATCGTCTGACGCCACGCCTCAATCGACGGGACGTTGCGCACGAAGCGCTCGCATAACCCTTCGGCCATTTTCGTCTCCGCGTCCACATGCGCGCCCGTGTCGTAGCCGAACACGCGGAAGCGACCTCGGTCGAGGCGGCTGATCCACCCTTTGATTGGGATCTTCCAGTTGGAATGGTCGCGAAAGAAGGCGCTGACGATGCCGACCCTGACGAGTTCGCCCGGTCGCGCTGGTGGCGCCAACGGGACAGACTGATAGCGCGCCGCCATGATGTTGCAGATCGTCGCTCCATAGATGGCCTGCAAGTCACGATCGTTGCGGCCCTGATAGGCGAGAAAAAACGGCTGGCTGGCTCCGACCGCGCCCGCAAATGCAGCAGGCGCGTGCTCGACGTCGCGACGCAATGCGTCAATACGTTGGGCGTAGTCCTGCCGCCGACACGCGATCTCCGGCTCGTCCATGTAGAGTATCCGCAGCGCTGACATGCAGCGGCCGAACTTGACGTTGGCGTGATCTGGACGAATGGCGAGAGCCTCGGCGTAGCACGCGGCTGCTTCGTCGCCGCGGTTCATCTCCTCGAGCACGAGACCTCGACGGTACAGCACGTCCGCGTCCTGCGGCTTTACGGCAAGCGACCTGTCAATAGTCGCGAGCGCCTCCGAATGACGATAGAGCCGACGCAAGGCGCTGAGGCGTGCCGTAAGCGCGTCGATGTCGTTCGGGGCGAGCTCGAGCAGTCGGTCGTAGAGACCGAGTGCAGCCGCAAAGCGACGCATGTCATAGAGCAGGTTGCCGTAGTTCAACAGCGCATTGGCGTGACGCGGGTTCGCGGCCAGCGCTTTCTCGTAGCTCGCAATCGCTTCGGCGTTGCGATCTAGTGATCGCAAGGTCGCACCGCGATTGCTCAGGGCATCGACATCGCCGGGTCGTGCCGCGAGGATCTGCTCGTAACACGCCAGTGCTTCCGATCGCCGATCGAGCCGAGCCAGGACGTTACCGCGATTCTTAAGCGCATCGAGATGACCAGGAGCGGATGCCAGAACCCGATCGAAATCGGCGAGCGCGTCTCCGTAGCGTGCACGCCGCGCAAGTAAGGTCCCGCGGTTGAAGCGGACCGCCACCAGGTCGGGGCGACGCGCAAGCACCTCGTCATACTGCGCAATCGCCTCGTCAATGCGATCGAGCCGCGTCAGGATGACGGCGCGATTGCACGCGATCTCCACGTCGTTCGGCGAGAGCGTCAAGATACGGTCGCAGGTCGCAAGCGCTTCAGCCGGACGATTGAGCACGAGCAATGCGCGCGCCTGCAGGGCGAGCGCCTCGGCCGCGCCCGGCTTAAGCTCCAGTGCACGCGAAGCCAGCCGATAAGCCTCGGCGGCATTGCCTTGCTGGTAGTTGGCGAACGCCAGCAGATAGTGCGGCTCGAACCAACGTGGATCGCGTGCCAGAACGGCGCTATAAATCGCCATCGCCTCGGCGAGGCGGCCTTGTCGATGGAGCATCTTAGCCTGCTCGACTTGGCGCGTCGCGTCTTGGCGAATATTCATCGGGTTAAGCTTCAA
>JASHRR010000593.1 GCA_030037185.1 Xanthobacteraceae bacterium
GCCAGTTCAGGACGATGACCGATACTGACGACGGTTGCGTCTTTGAGCTCCTGCCGCAACATCGTCATAACGCGATCCTGGCTCGGTGTGTCGAGGGCTGCGGTAGCTTCGTCGAGAACGATGATGTCCGGGCGATGGAGCAGGGCTCGCGCGAACGCCAGCCGCTGTTTCTCGCCACCCGACAAGGTTTGATCCCACGGCCCGTCCTCATCGAGGCGTTCGACGAGATAGCCGAGTTCGACTTTCTCCAACGCTTTGGCAACTTGCTTGACGCTTCGGCTCTCGGCCGCCTCCGGATACGTCACGGCGCGGCGAAGCGTGCCGAGCGGCAAATACGGTCGCTGCGGCAAGACCAACAGCTTTGCCCCCGCGCGTATGTCGATGTCGCCGTTACCCCAGGACCACACGCCCGCGATGGCGCGCGCGAGGCTGCTCTTGCCGGTTCCAGACTCGCCGGTGATCAACACCTTTTCGCCCGGCATAATCGCGACTTGCGCACCATCGATGACCGCTGCCCCGTCGGGGAGCGTGACCGAGACGTTCCGCAGTCGCACCGCAGCATCCCTCGCCTCGCCGCGCGTGATCCTGCCGTCGTGGATTTCCGCGCGTTCTAGCGCCTCCAGTGAGAGTCTCAGCGATGCGACCCGGCGGGCCGATGCAGCCCAGTCCGCAAGCCGCGGAAAATTATCAACGAGCCAGTTGAACGCCGATTGCACGATAGTGAACGCAGATGCCGCCTGCATGACTTCGCCTAGCGTCATCGCATTGTCCAGGTATTTAGGCGCGCAGAGAATGATAGGCAGAATCGGCGCAATGTAACCGCTGGTTTGCGAGACGATTGTCGTCCGCATCGTCTGGATGCAAACATCTCGCCATCCTCGAAACACTGCCTTGAAGGCCTCGGCTGCCCCACGACGCTCTTCCTCATCTCCATGAAGCAGGGCGATTCCTTCGCCGTTTTCGCGCACGAGGGTTAGCAGGTATCGGTACTCGGCCTCGGCTTGATCCTTGTTCTCCGACACAGCGACCAGGCGACGTCCCGCGACTAACATGGTTCCGCTCGCCACCACCGCATAGACCGCTGCCGCGACGACGAGGAAGCCCGGAATAGTGAGCGCTGCTCCCCCAATATGGACCGTAAACGCCCCACCGACCGTCCACAAAACCGCGATGAACATCGCTGCCGATAGAACCGCCGAGGTCGCACTGGCGGCGAACTCAACCGGTGCCTCGGTAGCGATCCGCACATCGTCAGCGATACGGCATTCGGGGTTCTTGTGGATGCCACCCACAAGGTTGAGCTGATAGTAGCGGCCGTTCTTGAGCCAGCGATCGATGAGGAGCTTATTAAGCCACTCGCGCCATCGCCGCTGCATCGTCATGCGCGCCCAGAGCTGCGAGACGGTCAGGAACACGCTCGCCGCCAGAAGCGGCAAGTACAGCATCGACAGCTCGAGAACCGTCGCCGAATCCTTCTTCTCGAGGGCGTCGAAAATAACGCGATTCCAAACGTTCATGCTATAGGAGGCGACAAGGCTCACGAGGACGATAAGCAGAAGGATTCCAGACAGGACCCATGACGCCCGTGTGCCGCGCTCTCCCCAAAAACCGGCGGCGTTTTGCCAGAAACTCCGCAGCAGGGGCCGCGTCTCGCGCTCGACTGCCTCTTCGCCGGTCGCCTCCGGTGTGAGCGCTGCAATCTCTCTCAGATTCCCGAGCATCTGCCCTCCATGAGCTGATTCGATTCGCTTCGGGCACAGCTACGGAGTGACCGCGCATGAAGACGCGAGCTGAAACTTCACAGTGTTGTGAGCCGCCGGCTCCGCGAACGCATCTGCCTTTGGTGGGCAATGCGCGGTCGCTGCTGAGCGCTCTGTGATTACGACCATGCGCGAGTCTGGGTCCGCCCGCGCGGCAATGATGAACAAGCCTCTGCGGTAGCCCGAGTGGCGTGGAGAACCGGCAGAGACCAAAAAAGCCCGCTCCGTCGTTGCTTTAGGCCGCGTCCCAATTCGGGCAAGCCTTTTGCACGCCCGTTTAGCGTCGCAAACGGAAAAGAGTGGGCCGCTCGGTGCAGCGCCCATCCGGAAAACCGCAAAAGACGATTTTTGGCGCAGTTGTCCCTGCCGGGAACGGGCCGCTCCAAAAAAAACGCCGGTGTGGAACCGGGCCGTCCTCCCGACGTATCTGCATGCGGATGCTCGTCCGGCATCACGCAAGCCGTCATATAAACTCGAGATACAATATGCCTCGAATTTCGGAGACCCGCAGCCTGTGTCCGAGTGTCTTTTTGCGATCACGGTGCAGGCACAGGCAGTATGGTGTCCTTTGCTGTTGACAGCTTTGGCACTTTTGCCCGTGGCCCGGACCGCGCCGGGTCATGCCTTCACTGAGGCGCCATTTGACAACGTCCAAGCCGAAGCTTGATGGTAGCGACGTCTCCATGTTCGGCAGCTACCAGGTCGCGACACGTTCGTCACATTGATCGCCAACTATCTGCCAACACGATCCTTGTGGCGGCCTAACTATTGCAAGCTGGACCGCAAAGGCATTTATCAAATCAAGATCGACAACGATGGCAACGGCGTCACCTTCCAATTTCGCTTCACCAACGACCAGCAGAATCTGACGATTAATATCGGGGCGTCAACGTTGCGATACCCTTGCTCCGGACAGGTCAAATTGGCCGCGGCGGCAATGCGCAAGATATCGGCACCCTGAACGTTCATGAAAGCTACACGCTCTCGATGATTCGCGGCGGCACACGCCAACTCATCAACGACGCCGATACGAATGCTTCCGTGTTCGCGAAGCCAGTCGATAATATCGGCTTTAAAAACCTCGAATACGCCGCTGACGCGGCCGCGCACATCTATAACACCGAGATTCCTGGCTGCCCCGATGCATGGCCGGGTGTTCGCTGGTCAACGCAAAGATCCGTTTGTCGTCAATCTGGGCGAGACCTTCGACCTGATCGACATAGCCCATCCGATAGGCGAGGCGTTCGCCAACTCGCCGCGCGATGACGTAGCCGACAAGAACGTCACCTCGCTGGTGAGGTTCCTGTTACGCGTCGCCACCCAGGATATCGAAACCGCCCGCGCCGAATCCGATCCCCGTTACAACGGCTACGCCGAGGCTGCCCTCGGTCCCTGGATTGCGCTGCTGAGTCCTCCGAACGCCCGTGTTGTTGCTTCATGCAACCTTGCGCCAAGCGACCCACGATTTCCACGGAGCCTTGAAAGATCTCAATCGCGTCATTTTCGCCGATCCGAGGCGCCATCCCGTGGCTCATGCGCTGCTCTGCGCAGTTTGCCGTCCGAACCAGAGGACCGTTCCGATCCGCGGTCGGACGGGAGCTTGGTGCGATGATTCAAGACGACGGGATTGCAGTTCGCCAAGCCCGGCGCTCAGACATCATGCGGGCTGCCACGGCGACCTGCGGCCGCTGCGCCGCCAATGGCGCCGCTCGTTAGCGCGGCAGATCCTGGGCGGCGGCAGTATCGGCGAACAGGTGCAATGTGCCGACCGGGCGCAGTCGCGCGGCAGGCAAGGTGGGTTCGCGGCGCTGGAATCGGCTGAGGATCTCCCGCTTCTCCTTCCCGGCGACCAGGAAGGCGACATGCCGGCTGCTCTCGAGCGCCGGATAGGTCAATGTGATGCGGGCGGGCTTGGGGCCGACGACCGCTGCCACCCACCGCTCGCGCTCTTCGAGCACGGCGGTACCCGGGAAGAGCGACGCAGTATGTCCGTCCGGGCCGAGCCCAAGAAGCGTCACATCGAAGAGCGGTCGTGCCCGATCGAGGCGTTCGGCGCCATAGAAGGACTTGAGTTGGCGTTGGTAGTCCGATGCCGCAGCATCTGGCGTCAGCCCTTCAGTTTGGACGGGATGGATGTTGGCGGCGGGAATCGGCGCCCGTGACAACATCGCCTCGCGCACCATGCGGTAATTGCTCGATTCATCATTGCGAGGCACGAAGCGCTCGTCGCCCCAAAACAAGTGCGTGCGGTTCCACGGGAAGACGTCGTGATACGGCGGCCCAGACAGAAGTTCGTAAAGCCGGCGCGGCGTCCCGCCACCCGAGAGCGCGAGGGTGAAAACACTTACGCGCGCCGTTGATAGGGCGAGCAACCAATCGGCAACGCGCCGCGCCAGCGCCTCGGCATCCGCTAGGATTTCCAACTCGACTTGGGACCCAACCTGCATGGCGTTACCCTATTGATGCCCTTCATTTTCGGGGAGCGTCTCGATTCCGGTGCCGAGCACGTAGCGTTCTACCGCCGTGGCGAAACCTTCATCATCGTAGGAAGTGGTGACGAACCGTGCCTGCTTCTGAACTTCGGGACTGGCGTTGCCCATGGCGATGCTGATGCCGCTCTTGCGGAACATCAGGACATCATTCGGCATGTCGCCGATAGTGGCGATCTCGGCTGGTGGTATCGACAGCAGTTTGGACAGGGTGGTCGCCACCGTCCCCTTATTGGCCTTCGGATGGGTGACGTCGAGATAGTAAGGCTGCGAGCGAGCTGCTGAAGCCTGGGCGCCCAGCGCATCCTGTGCGTCCTTTTCGCAGCGCGCGACGAGGTCGAGATCATCGCTGACGCCAACGATTTTCACCGCTCGCTCAAGAGCTGCTCCGAAGTCGGCGACGACAGTCGGTGGGAACTTGACGGTCCATTGCTCGCGCGCGACGTGCGGCGCCTCGGGGTCGCGAACGAACCAATCGTTGCCGCTATAGACCCAGACATCCATACGATGATCGAGAATAAGCTTGGCTGTCCGCTCGGCCGCCATGGGGGCAAGCAGGTGCTGTTCGATAATCGTCATGTCCGGCTTGATGAAGATACCGCCATTGAAGCCGGCGATGGGCGTCCGCAAGGCGAGCGGTTCGATCAGCATCTCCATGCCGCGTGGCGGCCGGCCGCTGGTGATGGCGAAGGCGATGCCGGCGCCATGCAGCGCCTTCACGGCGGCTTGCGCGCGTGGCGTCAGGATTTTGTCTTTGGTGACGAGCGAACCATCGACATCGGCAATCAACAGCGAAATCTTCGATGAGCTGTCGGTGCGACCAATCATACGAGGCTCCTGTTGGCGACTCTGTCGAGTCCGCGAGCCCCGCGCCGCGTTCTGCCGGAGCCCTCAATTGACGCGACCCGGTGGTTCCTCTCGACCGCCCATCAGAGCGGCGCTCGTCTAGCTCCACTTAGCCTCGCAGCTGCGATGATCGTGCTGCGCATTCATTGTTTTGGGCCGGATGACGGAACAATCGACCGCCAGGCCCGACTGCCGTCGCCCGCCAGCAGCGCGTCGGCCGCCGCCGGGCCATCGCTGCCTGACGCATAATTGGGGAAATTCGCCTTCTCAGCCGCCCAGGTGTCGAGCACCGGCTGCACGACGCGCCAAGCGTGCTCCACCATATCGGCGCGGGTGAACCGTGTCTGATCGCCGATCATGACGTCGTGGAGCAGCGTCTCGTATCCGACGCTCGGCTCCCTGGGAAACCAGTCATCGTAGTGGAAGTCCATCCGTACGGCGGCAAGATCCATCGCTGGTCCAGGCCGCCGCGCCTCGAATTGCAGCGAGATGCACTGCCCCGGTGCGATCTCCAGCGTCAGCCAGTTGGGTGACAGCCTCTCAACCAGAGTGTCCCGGAACAGCGCGTAGGGCGCACGCTTGAAACTGATCGCGACCTCCGTCATCCGCCGCGACAAGTGCTTGCCGGTACGCAGATAGAACGGCACCCCAGCCCAGCGCCAATTGTCGATCTCGAGTCGCATGGCGACATAAGTCTCGACGTTCGAGTTGGCCGCCACATCCGGCTCCTGCCGGTAGCCCTCCACAGGCCGACCGAGCACAGCGCCTGGCCCGTATTGGCCGCGTATCGCCCACTGCGGTGTGGCTGCGGGCATCGCCGCGAACACCTCGGCCTTCTGGGCGTGGATTGAGGCGGCATCGAAGGTGCTCGGTGGCTCCATCGCTACCAACGAAAGCAAAGTGAAAAGATGGTTCGGCACCATGTCGCGCAGGGCGCCAGTCCCCTCGTAGAACTTGCCGCGCTGCTCGACGCCTACCGTCTCGGCTGAGGTGATCTGCACGTGATCAATCCGGTCGCGGTTCCAGACCGGTTCAAAGAGCCCGTTAGCGAAGCGGAGCGCCATCACGTTCTGCACGGTGTCCTTACCGACGAAGTGGTCGATCCGGTAAATTTGCCCCTCGTGCAGGGTGCGCAGAATGCGAGCATTGAGTTCGCGTGCCGACTCGAGATCGTGGCCGAACGGCTTTTCGACCACGACCCGACGCCAGAACGCGGCCTTGCCGCCCGGTTGAGGTCTCTCGACCAGCTTGCTCTCGCCCAGCTTGTCCACAACCGGGCCGAAGAACCGATCGGCGACGGCCAGATAGAAAATGACGTTGCCCGCCGTCTGATGCTTTTGTGCCGCGTCATCGAGCTGCCTCGCC
Source organism: Xanthobacteraceae bacterium (assembly GCA_030037185.1). The sequence goes on from JASHRR010000593.1 coordinate 6,461, forward strand.
AGTCTGACATAGGTATCTGGATTGTTGATGTCGCCCTGGATGTAGGACATCTTGCGGGCGAGTCGCTGCCATGCGGGGTCGTCGATCCGGTCCAAGCTGAACTCTGTCGCGACGTTGCCGACGAAGCCGCTCAGCGCCTGATAGAGATGGTCGCGCCAGCTCTCCACGGTCGCTTGCCCCCGGTCAACGCCGATCAAAGCGAAATTCTCCGGCAGCAAGTTGGTGTGTGCCAGATTATAGAGCGCCGGGACTACCAGGCGTTTGGTCAGAT
>JASHRR010000070.1 GCA_030037185.1 Xanthobacteraceae bacterium
CGAAACTTGTGAAACACTTGCCGACATGCCTGGGGGATCCGTCCGAATAACGTCGTCCTCTTGCACTGGGGAATGAACACCAGTATTTGCCGCTGCGACTTGCTGGCTCTCGCCCTCGTCATCGATGCAACCCTCTTTCATGTGCTTTGACGGCTCGCGATTCGGATTTCGTCGATGAGCGACGGCTGGCAGTTCCGTCTACTCCCGGAATTGTCAAACTGCTGCTGGTCCCGGCAAAGCCTGGGGCGCTCCTTAGTTATCAGCGAAAATGGCGAATCGACTCGGATGTGAACCTCTTGATTTATCGAGCGGCCCCTGGGCGCCGCGGCACGCCCCCGCCTTCCAGTTTGCTGATCTCGTTGGCGAGCTTGTCCAGGCTTTGCCGCGCACGCGGCAAGAGCCTGTGGCCAGTGCAGCTCAGCAAACGGTCGCATGGCGTTGGTTAACCATAGGTTAAGGCGCAAATAGCGAGCTCGAGGGCGAGCCCGGCCCTCTCGAAACGCGATGAATCGCGTCGAAGCGACCAAGCCGAGCATCAACGCACCGGCGCCGCCCGGCGCGGGCTTGCGCACCGGCAGCGGTTGGTTGGGCTGGAGATACAAAAAATCGATGCCCGGCCGCCTGCAGCTTGGTGGTGAAGTCACCCGCTATTTGCGCCTATTGGCGCAAGTTGGGCGACCTTTTGCACAGCGAGGCCGAGCGAGATCGTTTTGAGCTCTTGCTGGTCGGACGAAGCGATGGCTGGCGCGAGGGTGCCGGAACGGTTTGCGCAACTGCAGCCTTCAGCCGCGAAGCTCCGGGTTACGCGCCAGCGAGCCTCTCCCTCGCCGTGTCGCCGTCCGACCGGTTAACAGGTGTGGCAGAAAACAACCGGCAAGACGCGATCAGTAACTTCATCGCCAAAGCAACTAGCCATCTAGCGGCATGGTCCCGCCGACCGAAGGTGACGGCGTGAAACGCACGCATTTGGCATGAGCCGCACGTTGCAGCGTTTGAGGCGGCAGATATTCTTGACGCGTGCCCGCCAGGAACAGGTTTTGATATTGTAACCGTACTCCTCGGGCAATTTTGAAGATTTTGCGCTTTTGGGCTGCGAAGATGTGGTGGAAGGCCTACTCGCTACCGCCTAGCGCAGCCTCGCTTGCGTTCGGCTGCGGCGCTCTCATTTTCGCATTCTGCTAAATTGGGCTTCAATCGTCTACATTCGTTTCTAGATTCGCATTCTGCTCCGGACCGGACTCGATACGACCACGAACGCGCGCCTCGCCAATGCGAGGTATTCGACGGTTATGGCGCCACCTTTCCCATATTTGTCATACGGCAACATAGCCCATCAGGGCTGGGGCCTCGCCTGCGGTGACCGTGGGACGGAATTGCGCACCGCGGCAGCCGGGCGCGACGGAGCTGTCGAGATCTTATCAAGGATGTCCTGCTCGGCCAGCTCCACTTTGATGATCTCTGCGGCGAGTTTGTCGATGCTCCGCCGCACCAAATCGAGATTGGCCGGAGCAGTCGCCATCATTCCCTCTCTCGCATCACGGTAGGACTGCCAAGCCAACGCAGCAATGACACCAATGAAAAACGTGATGAGGTAGCGGGCGAAGGCGAGCGGGGCAAGTTTGCCAAGCCACGAAAGCACTTTGGTGGCCAAGTTCCGTTCGGTTGGATGAAGAGGCGGCTCATCCGGCGGCTCGGCAGCCCAACTGCCTTTGGAGAACTCGGATATTGCGAGACGCAGCTTGGAATTCATCGGCATCCCCTCCGATCTGCCGGCCAAACCGATGCAAAGAGGCCATCGTCGTGTGACTGGAGCAAGGCGGGAGGAAAGCCACCGCGCGGCAGAACTTTGCACGCTTACGAGCACCGACAGTCTAGCCGCGGCGTCGTCCGTGGCTGATTGACCACGATGGGCGCGGCTCCGCGTTCCTCTTCAATACCGTTATCGGGCCGTTCTATGCGCCCGGTCAGTGGGCGTAGGCGCCGCCATCAATGTCAATCATGACTGATCCTTCCAAGCAATAACGACGCCCGCGACTTGCGGCGACGCAAACGGCGACCGCCGACAAGAGACTTGTGAGGTCGATATCGTGGTTGTGGAAACCTTCCAAGGCCGATGGTGTCTCGATGGGGACATGCCGGATACGCAATGAGGCGATGGCGGCGACCCAACACGTCAATACCGCGTGAAAAGCGCGGACCGGCTTTGCCTCGGTGACCGCGATACTGATTGAAGCGAACTCACTTCTTGAAGCTTGCCCCTGCCAGCTCTGCCACTGCACCCAACGTCGTCTGCGCGGCATTGAGCCCAAGCCGGAAATCCTTATCCGAATAGGACGAGAAGCGATCGGTCGCTTGATGATAGTGTGGGTTCCAGCCAGCACCGATTTGCATGCCACGTTCGTTTTCACGCAGGCTGATCGCCGGAACATGATCCATGAATTCTGAGGAGTCGGTATTGCTCATATGAGGACCGACCGCGGCCGGATAGTCCGTGGCATACTTCTCGTTGGCGTCGCGGAAGAAGAACGCGAGTTTCATCGCCTGATCGGCGAATTTCGCAGCGGACTGGAATTCGATGTTGATGTCGGCTTCGCGTCGTTGCTCCGCACTGATGGTGCCGTCAGGACCTGGCATGCCATGATCCCAAAGCATCATGTCGTGCTGGATCATTCCGAGCCACTTCGGCTCTGGGTAGCGGCCCGATCCCGGTGGACTTTCTTTGCCCTGCAAAGAAGCGCGCTGATCGACATAGGCGCGCGAACCGACGTGTCCGGATTCCTCATTGTTCCACAGCACAAAACGGATCGACCGCTCGGTAACAACGTCCGGATCGCTGAAGATTCGTGCGAGCTCCATGACCAAAGCGGTCCCTGAACCATCGTCATCAGCCGCTTCGCCAAAGCCCCGGCCGTCCATGTGCGCACCGACGACATACATCTCATCCGGATACCTGGCGCCGACCTTGGTGCAATAGACCTCTTCGCTTGGCCCTGACCTCACCGGGCCCGCGTTGAGAGCACGCAACAGAGGATCGGCTTGTGCAGCGGGATCATTGTTCGGCATCTGCGGCAGAACGAAACCGCGTAACCTCGAGCCACCAGCCCCTTTGAGGATCTGGCCGCTCGAAATTGCAACGGCTTGGGTCGCCCCTGCGCTCCGTTGAGGCCCCGGCGCGGGGGCGTTGTAAACGTATCTCACTCGCTCTGTGTTGCCACAACCGGAGCCCTTCAGCTGAGCCTCGATCCAGTCGACCGCTAAGCGGTTGCGATCCGTGCCTTGCTGCCGATCGCCGAATTGTGTCAGGCCTTTGATCGTTGCTTTATATCGCTCCAAGTCAAGGCGACCAACAAGCGCTTTCACTTGGGATTGAGGCACCGCGCCCAGCACTTGCGAAAAAGCCGGTGGCCCGCTGAGCAGTGTACAGACAACCAAACCACAGCAACGAATCGGGACCGAGAATTGTTGAACGGTCATGAGTCCCCTCCCGGACTTGGGTTTATGCGCGTGAGCCGTTTTCGCAAATTTATATCGCTGCTTGATTGCTGGCAAAGTCGATCGTCCGGGCGCAGGGAGACCATCGTCACAAAACGGAAATGCTCTCTGCCGTGGCAGCGCAAATCCGCTAACGCCGAAAAGCCGCTGCGCACCATCACGCAAGCCAAGGCATTCCGGCTTTTAATGGCTCGCCGCTGCTCGCAATGGCGCGCGACTCCGCGGGATGGCCGGACCCCATGCTCAAATTTGCTGAACTTGATGCAAACAACGTCTCGCCCGATCTGCCCGTCGCGACCATCTCTCCGGCATTCCCGATCTGGGCTCGAGCAAAAGCCCCATTGCAGGACAAGCCAACATGCCCGATGATGCAGCCGAGCTTGGTTTTAAGGGAGGGGAGCTAAGCTCGGCGGCCCAACCGAACCGGGGGGACTCGATACGGTTGGGCCGTCACACGTCTTAGGTTCTCGCCTGCTAGGCGTTGAAGAATGGGGCCTTCTCCGTTTTGCTGGGCCGGACTCAGCCCGAGCCGCCTCCCGCGCAGCGGCGGTTTGCTTTCTCAGCCATCGGCTAGCAATTCGGATTGTCGCCTGAGCGGCGACCGGCTCTTATCGCGCACTCGCGATGCTTGCTGGAGCTTCTGACTTTCCAGCGCCTGCCATCGCTCCACGAGCCCCAGCCAAAACGCCTTATCGCTGTCATTGCGAGCGGCGGCCGCGAGGCGGCGACATTCATCGGCGCGCCGCCGAAACTGTTCTACACTCACTTCCATCCTCCCTGCCGACCACCCCCTCCTTCTCTGGCCGGGAGGCCCAAAACGTGTTTCTAATTTTAGTGAGTCAAGGCTTTAATTTTCCATGAGGTTTTTTCCACTCAAACAGTGGCAGATATGCAACATCTCGACCATATGTGGTTGAAGCTATTTTTCGTCAACTACGTCTGGATGTATCCGGCATCGCCGCCAAGACGGGTATGCGGTCCCGTTTCCCAAACCTAAGGTGACGACCTGATCGGTCAGGTGCTATCGGATGACGTTTTGGCGTCAGCCTGTAGCCCCGAGCGAATTTTGGATGATAGTCGTGCTCGGATCTAACCGTGAGCTGTCTCGGCCACGCCGGCGGTGCGCTCGCCCCGTCTGAGGCGCCGACGGGAGCCGCGCGGCTGCGCCGCATGAATACATCCTCTCCCGGGCAGGATGGCGTCCATTTTTCGTTTAACCGTTAGCGCGTTGTTCCGCTGGCCCTTTAAAGCGGGTAAGATTATAGGCGGTGTTGATGAGGGAAACATGGCTGAACGCCTGCGGGAAGTTTCCCATCTGCCGCTTCATCCGGGGGTCGTATTCCTCCGCCAGCAGCCCTACGTCATTGCAAAGCGCCAGCAGACGCTCGAACATCGCGCTCGCTTCGGCGAAGCGGCCCTGCAAAATCAAGTTGTCAACGAACCAAAAGCTGCAGGCGAGGAATGCCCCTTCGCCAGGCGGCAAGCCGTCTTCTGTTTTCCCGGTATCGTAGCGGAAGACAACGCCGCTCGCCATCAGTCTTTGTTCTATTGCTTGCACCGTTCCAACTATTCGTCGATCGGAGGGAGGCAAAAAACCTACGATGGGAAGAAGTAAGAGGCTTGCATCCAATACTTTGGAACCATACGCCTGCACAAACGACCCCAGTTCGTTGTCATAGGCGTTTTGGCAGACATCGGCATGGATCGCATCTCGAATTTTGCGCCAGTGCTCTAGCGGGCCTGGCGTGCCGAGCTGCTCGATTGCCTTCACCGCTCGGTCGAACGCGACCCATGCCATCACCTTTGAATGGGTAAAGTGTTGGGGAGGGCCTCGCACCTCCCAGATCCCCTCATCAGGTTCACGCCAAATCGTTTCGAGATGATCCAGAAGAGCGCGACCGATAGCTGACCATCGACCAATCGGCGGCAGTCCATGCATGCGGGCCTGGAACATTGCGTCGGCAATCTCACCATAGACGTCGAGCTGAAGTTGCACGGCAGCGCCGTTGCCGATCCGAACTGGCCTAGCCCCTTCGAAGCCCGGCAGCCACGGCACCTCCCATTCAGCCAGGCGCCGTTCGCCGCCAAGGCCATACATAATCTGCAACTGGTCCGGGCGCCCGGCAACCGCACGCACCAGCCAGTCTCGCCAGTCTCTCGCCTCTTCGTAGTAGCTGGCGGCGCCGAACGCGAGCAGCGTGAAGGTGGCGTCCCTCAGCCAGCAATACCGGTAGTCCCAGTTGCGTACCCCCCCTGCCTGTTCGGGCAGCGAAGTCGTCGGTGCGGCGACGATTCCTCCGGTCGGCGGATAGGTCAGGCACTTCAGCACGACAAGCGAGCGCTTGACGACCTCCGTCCAACGGCCGGCCGGAGCGCAGCGATCGGACCAGTCAGCCCAATATGTTTCCGTCTCGCGCAAGGCGCGCTCGGGATGAACTCCTTTCGGCGGCGGCAGATGAGAAGGGCCGTAACTCAGGACAAACGACACAGTCTCGTCGGCGCCGACGTCGAACTCGCCGACGCTGATAAAGTCTCGGCCGCCCAGAGGCACCGCTGTGTGCAGAACCACCATTTCGGGGCCGGCGATGGCACGCAAGCCTTGATCGCGCAGATGCTCCACCCACGGCACGATCAAGCCGTAATCAAACCGCAGAATGAACTCGGTCCGCAAAGAGACCCGGCCGCGAATGCCGCGAACTATTCGAACAAGATTGGCGCCGCCGTCGCCCAGCGGCATAAAATCCACGAGTTCAACGACCCCGGTGCTCGTCTGAAAGGTGGTCACAAGAATCGGCGAGTTCCCGAGGTAACGTCGGGTTCTCTGCGTTGTGGTTTCGTCTTGCGGCGCGATCAGCCATCGTCCGTGCTCGGAGCCACCCAGCAGCGCCGCAAAGCACGCCCCCGAATCAAACCGGGGCCAGCAGAGCCAGTCGACTGAGCCATTGATCGCAACGAGTGCTGCCGTCTCGCAGTCCCCGATCATGGCATAGTCTTCGATCCGGCGCGGCGTAATTCGCAGATCACCCATCACCCCTCCGCCTACAATCACAACCTCGCCAAGCACCACGCCGCTCGCCAAGGCGGTCTGGCGCCCATGTAAATTTCTCGTCCCTGAATGGTACCTGACCTTATCTTCAGCACGGTCGCCCGACAACATTCAAGCGGGTCTCCGGGATCGCTCTCGACTGTGAGATCTCCCGCTCTCAACTACCAGCGGTGGCTGGGAAAGTGTTGGAATTTTCGCGATGACCAAGGACTGAGGCAAATCAACGTGCAGAAAAGTCGCAATGCAATCACTGGCTTGGTGAACCGGGTCACATGTTTTTTTGTCTTGCAGCAATTATAGCGGACGTTGTGAGGTCTGGTGGGCGAAACCGTCGAACTGGGTCCTGACCCTGCTTGGCGATGATCAGCTTCCCTCCGTAGCGCTTGTTCGGAATCGTTCCGCGCGCTTGCCCGTATGTGATGGGCCCGACGCGCGGCAAGCGGCATGCGAGCGCTGAGTGGATGACTGAGTTCGGTCACCTCAGCGGTCCTGCTGAGCTTCGCCGCGTTCAACACCGTCTGTAGCTTCGATTGTTGCCGGCGCGCGTTCATCGCCGGCGCCCATTTGGACGGACAGCTGCCTCTGTCGGGTAGCCGCGCCGACATCTGCGGCGTCTGCGACAAGCATGCCCAAACAATGATCTCGGCATATCCGGTTTGAACGTACGCCAACATCCCGGACACCTGAAAAGGGATCGCATTAGTCCGCAATCGGCGCCAATGTCCGCCCGCCTTTGGCGGCGCGCCAGGTCGGCCGCTTATATGAAGCGATACCTGTGACGGCGAAGCTAGTTGCGACCGCCCGTGGCGCCGGCTGACAATTGCCACAGCGAGGTGCGACGAGGTCAGCAGGCGGCACCCCTGCTTCTCAGTTCAACGGATCCTGTTCAACGGATCCTGTTCAATGATCACCGCATCTCTGACGCTGTCCCGGGTTGCCGGATCAGGACCTCGTTGCTCCGCAAACGCGCGCTCTTCCATGCGTCGTCCATGCAGCATCCCGGGAAGGCCATAATTTCCTTCGACGCAGCGAGGCTCGTAATAAACTCTGTTTTCCGCGTCGCTCTGCTTGGTGAACTCTTGCCTCGCCGTCCATGGCCGCGTCCATACGGTTGGATCTTCAACCGTGACCTCATATTCAAGCGTGCCCGGCGCGGTTCGCGTCCAGTGCTCTACCAAATGCAGGTTCTCGCGCGAGCCTAGAAAATCGGTTTTCGGACCGAAGTTCGTCACGTCGACGACAAGCGTATTGCCCTCCCAATGCCCACGCGAGTCGCCAAACCATTGACGGATACTGGCCGGCAGATGGGGAGGCCCGTCCATGACGATGTTGCGCTGCCACCCCTGGCCTTGACCCACGTCGTAGAACATCGATATGCCGCCGGGTGTCTGAACGATTCGCCGGAAACTGCCACCGAACGGGGTTCCGAACTCGGGTAGTCCGCGGCCCAAGCAGCGGTCATTCGGCCAGTGGTCCTCCGGCCCATCATCACGATTGATGTGTTGCGTGTTGTAGCGAGGAGGAGGTTCCGCCCGTCGCGGCGAGGGCGCCGGGTCGTATTTCCCGCCGGCACACGCCACCAACTCGTTCTTGCAGGTTTCGGTCGCTTGCAATAGGGCAAGGTAAAATTCCCGATCGGCGGCGGCAGCCTTCTGAGCCTGCGGTGTGCGCAGCGGAATCAGGCCATTGGGCGGATCGACAACTCTCGATGTGCGCTCGCTGGTACGTTTCACCGTCAAGAACACCCCATTGTAGCCGCCCGCGACGTCAAGTTCGGAACCGCGTTCCTGACGTTCATTGTTGCTCAGCAGCGACGATCGATCTTTGTCCAGTTCTTCGCGCTGCGTTTCGGTGAAGTATTCCTGGTTGGCAAACTTGGCCGGCCGCTGGAAGGGCGTATCAAACTCGTCGGTCCAAATGCCTTGAAGGTCCGGTTCACCCCAAGGCGTTCTCAGCGCTTGGCCGGTAGCCGCCGGCGCTTGAGCCTGCGACGGCGTGACGGGTACCGAGATGACGGCGCTTGCCGCCGCCGCGATCGAGGCTGTTATTATCGAGCCTGAGAAGCGGTTTGGCATGATAATCTCCTAGAGAAAAAATTCGGTTTAGTTGGACGACCCGAGCCAGCGTTGGGGTGAAGGTGTCACATGGCACCTCCAGGGCAGATGTTGCTGATGTGCAATCGGCGCCCGCCGCGGGCATCAGCGTTGCCGATAATTGACGCGACTTCGGCACGTGCCGTTGGCAGCTCGCGAAGTCAGTCTAACACCGATTTCTGTGGCGCATAGTAGGCGCCGCGACTTGCGTAATTGCCGAGCCGGTCCCGGGGATTTTTTCAACCCGATTGAACCTGTCCGTTCATCCGCCTCGTGCCACCGATCATCCCAGGATAAGCCGTCGACGGCAGCGACCCGGCGCAACGCAGGGCGGGCGCCGAATCTTCGACCGGGAACCGCTGTCGGTACCGGATCGCCCCAGTCAAAGCGACACCCCTGACGCGAGAAGGAACGACGCTTGCAGGCCGCCGCAGCTTGCAGCACTGTGCGGCTTCGGGAGAGCACAAGCGAATGACTGCAATCGATTACGAAGCCGAATACGACAATCGCGCGCGGGTGCCCGAGCACCCGCAGATCTTTGCCCGGTGGGCGACGGATTCCGCATCCTATAGGGCCCGACTGCCTGCGTCGCGACAAGTGCGCATCAGCTTCGGGCCAACGGCCCGCGAGGTGATCGACCTGTTCGATGCCCGCTTGGGCGCCCCGCTGGCGGTGTTCATCCACGGTGGCTGGTGGCGCAATTTTGAGCCATCGTTGTTCAGCCACCTCGCGGCGGGGCTCAACGCCCATGGCATCGGCGTTGCGGTGCCAGGATACAATCTTTGCCCGCAAGTGAGGATAGCCGACATCGTCGATGAGATGCGCCGCGCGCTCGTCACCCTGTGGCGGCGTTACGGCCAGCGCATGCTGGTGCTCGGCCATTCGGCTGGTGGTCACCTGACGGCGGTCCTGCTCGCGACCGACTGGCCGGCACTCGACGACGCCATGCCGGCCGACGTGGTGGCGGCCGGATATGCGATTTCGGGCGTGTATGATCTCGCACCGCTGGTTCGCGTATCGGTGAATCAGGATCTTCGCCTTGACATCGACAGCGCGCGAGAAATGTCGCCGCTGTTGTGGCCCCCGCCACGCGGCCGCGTGCTCGATGCGGTCGTGGGGGCGCGCGAGTCGAATGAGTTCCTGCGCCAAAGTCGCGTCATCACGGATGTCTGGGGCAAAGCCGGCGTTGTGACTCGCTACGAGGAGATCGCCGGCGCCGATCACTTCACTGTGCTCGAGCCGCTCACTGATCCGAGCAGCGCCATGGTGGCACGCCTTCTTACGCTGGTGCCGAAACCCTGACCGGCGCGGGTCGTGCGGCCGGCCGGTCAGCTTAATCGACAAGAGCCGCGAAAAATAGACGTGCCGGGCGCGGCGGCGCGATGATATGCCCAAGGTCCGGCGGTCCCATCCGACGCAAGGTTGCGGCAGGGTCTCCCGCACCATCGGCACCGCTTCCGCCATCCGCCACTCGCCTCCTTGCTTGTGGCCAGCTGGCACCGTTCGTCGGCCAATCAGGGGACAAGTGCTGAATCTATGGTGCGGTCGGGCGCGAGGAAGCCGCGCCTCGCTCGAAGACGGCAATTGGCCGGCCGCAGACGATCGAGGCGAGTCCAGCACATAGCGCCATCCGGGCCCAGGTGGTGATGCGGGTCGACGATGGGCAGCGCGGGTTCGAGGGCTGGGGCGCCGGTCCAGTCCATCCTGGCGCACCGGGCTTGCGGACGCCGGCCGCTGTGCCGATGCGCCGAGCGGCAAGGCGGCCGCTGCGCTGCCGAGAAAAGCCTCGGGTCTTCTCATCGTTGCCTCCCTCCTCTGTTGCGATTTGACGAGTTTTGCGTCGATTGCCGAGCGGCGCAGGCCAGCAATTGCTGCTTGCATCGCCGGCAAGCCTCGGGACGCTCCGCTCGCACCTTGTGGTAAAAGTTACGACCGTCGTCGATGTTCGAAAAAAGGAGGACCATGATGAATAGGCGCCAGTTCCTCTGCGCATCCGCCGCGTCGTTCGCCTGCGCTGATCACGTGTCTGCAGCGACGTATGATCTCCTCATCAAAGGCGGGCGTGTAATCGATCCGTCGATGAGGCTTGACGCCGTCCGCGACGTGGCGATTGCCGCGGGCAAGATCGCCGCGGTCGAGGCCGACATCAGGGGGGATGCCGCCGATACCATCGATGCACGCGGCAAGATCGTCGCCCCGGGCCTGATCGACATCCATACGCACGCGG
>JASHRR010000594.1 GCA_030037185.1 Xanthobacteraceae bacterium
TCCACTGTGACAATTATCAGCTCGGTCACTGCGACTGGAGGGCCGTACCGTCAAGCGCGAGCCGTCGCCGATTGCCTCCTATGACCGGAACTCGGGCATTCGCGCCTCATCGGCACAGGCGAATCCCCAATCAACCCGGCGCGGCACCGGCCACGACGTCTATCTGAATGTCGCCGGCGGATTGCGCATCCTCGAGCCGGCCGCCGACCTTGCGGCCGCCGCGGCGCTGGTGTCCTCGCTTGCCAACGCGCCGCTGCCTTGCGAGGCGGTCTTTTTCGGAGAGATTTCGCTGTCTGGCATGGTGCGGCCGGTGGCGCAGGCCACCGCCCGGCTCAAGGAGGCCCAAAAGCTCGGCTTCATCCGCGCCTTCTTACCGGAAACGGCGCGCAACGAAGCGGGTGATGCCGGCATGGCGCTGACGGCGGTCGGCCCGCTGACCGATATGGTCGGGCAGATCGCCCCCAGACTAAAGGCCGGCGCTTGCTGAGCCGGAGAAATCGGGCAGTCTGCGCGCTTGAGACGAACTATTCCAAGCCTTTTGCGGGTTCAAAGCCGCCCCAAGCGTTGCGATCCCAGGGACGCACGCGCAGGAGGCACTCGGCCTGCCTCTTTGCTTTTTCGGCCGACGGGCTAGGTCCAAATGGTCAACATCACCAGCGCCCCAACGCTCCCCCCGGGGCACTGCCGGCATGGGCCGCTTTTGACAACGCGCGATCCCGTGCAGATTGGCTGAAAAATAAGCGACTGCTGCTCCGCGACGTCTTCCCGAGCCCTTAAAAGGCGGGTGACGAGGGTTCCGCGGGCCGCTATACACCTAAAGGCGGCCAACTCAACTGCTGCCGCAGCAAAGACCACCCGATGTATCTCGATATCTTTCTCATTGTGGTGATGTTGATCTCCGGAATGCTTGCGATGGTCCGCGGGCTCATCCGCGAGATCCTGTCGATCGCGGGATGGGGTGCGGCGGCGGGGGCGGCGTTTTTGGCTTATACCAAGCTGCTGCCCTACACGAAGAGCTATTTCAGCACCTGGAATGATTATGCAGTGGCCGGCGGAACGGTCGCGGTGGCCTTCATCGGTACTCTCATCATCGTGTCGGTCATCACGGTAAAAATCTCGGACAAGAGCCTCGATAGCCGCATCGGCGCGCTTGACCGCACCCTGGGCTTCCTGTTCGGGATGGCGAGGGGGCTTCTCATCGTGGTGGTGATGTTTGCGTTCTACGACTGGTTTCAGCCGAAATCGCAACCCGGATGGATCGCCAACGCTAAATCGCTTTTTGTGCTGAAGAACCTGCGTGACGATATTATATCAATGTCGCCGGACATCGAAGCCTGGTACTCGCGTTACCGGAAGCAGAAGGATAGTGCCGGCGAGCCCCCGGCATGAGGGGGCGGCGGTAAGTAGCCTCGACACAACGGCCGAGGTCCGGGATAAGCCCGGCTGACGCAAATCCGCGAAACCGCAACGGGTCTGCTGCGCTGCAACACCCTATGGTTGCATGGAGAATGTTGCATTTTGGCGACGGAGCAACTTTCGTTGCACAGGAGCGTGACGATCGCGTGACGAAACGACATTGAATCGGTTAAAAGACGGCGCACCGATGGAGGCGGAACCGATGATCGACCCTCAGCTGGCCGGCAGCCTCACCGATTGTGACCGCGCAGGCGACGATCTGCCTCAGGAACCCGGCGGCGATGACCGGCAGTTCGGGCAGCAGGATGACCGGCTCCGCGAGGAGTGCGGCGTGTTTGGTATCTACGGTCATCCGGATGCCGCCGCGATCACGGCGCTCGGCCTGCATGCGCTCCAGCATCGCGGCCAAGAGGCCGCGGGAATCGTGACCTATGACGGCCGGCGCTTCCATTCCGAGCGCCGGCTTGGCCTGGTGGGCGACACGTTCTCCCGCCGCGAGGTGATCGATCGCCTGCCCGGCTCCATCGCGATCGGGCATGTGCGCTACTCGACGACCGGCGAAACCATCCTGCGCAATGTCCAACCGCTGTTCTCCGAGCTCAATGCGGGCGGCTTCGCGGTCGGCCACAATGGCAACCTCACCAACGGGCTAACGCTGCGCCGCCAGCTGGTGCGCGACGGCGCGATCATGCAATCGACCACCGACACGGAAGTGATCCTGCATCTTCTGGCACGCTCCGGCCACAGGCGCTTCATCGACCGCTTTATCGACGCGCTGCGCCAGGTCGAGGGCGCCTATTCGCTGGCGGCGCTGACCAACAAGAAGCTGATCGGCGCCCGCGATCCGCTCGGTATCCGTCCGCTGGTGATCGGCGAACTGCGCGGCTGCCCGATCGTGACCTCAGAAACCTGCGCGCTCGATATCATCGGGGCGCGCTATGTGCGCGATGTCGAGAACGGCGAGGTGGTGGTCTTCTCCGAGGAGGGCGCGCAATCGCTGCGGCCGTTTCCGCCGATGCGGGCGCGTCCGTGCATTTTCGAATACATCTATTTCGCGCGGCCGGACTCGGTCGTTGGCGGCCGCAGCGTCTACCAGATCCGCCGCCGCATGGGCATGGAGCTTGCCGCCGAGGCGCCTGCCGCGGCCGAGGTGGTGGTGCCTGTGCCCGATTCGGGCGTACCGGCGGCGATCGGCTACGCCCAGGCTGCCGGCATTCCCTACGAGATGGGCATCATCCGCAACCACTATGTGGGCCGCACCTTCATCGAGCCGACCCAGTCGATCCGCGAGCTCGGCGTGCGCCTCAAGCACAACGCGAACCGCTGGGTGGTGGCCGGCAAGCGCATCGTACTGATCGACGACAGTTTGGTGCGCGGCACGACGTCGGTGAAGATCGTGCGCATGATGCGCGAAGCCGGCGCGGCGGAGGTGCATTTCCGCATCGCTTCGCCGCCGATCACCCATCCGGATTTCTACGGCATCGACACCCCCGAGCGCGACAAGCTGCTCGCCGCCAATCACACCATCGCCGAGATGTGCGAGATCATCGGCGCCGACTCGCTCGCCTTCCTGTCCGTCGGCGGCATCTACCGCGCCATGGGCGAGGAACGCCGCGACCAGCTGCGTCCGCAGTTCACCGACCACTGCTTCACTGGCGACTATCCGACCCCGCTGACCGACCGCGCCGACACCGCACCACGACAGCTGTCGCTCCTGGCGGAGGCGAGTTGAGCGCGGGCGTTTTGTCCGGCCGCATCGCCCTCGTCACCGGCGCCTCGCGCGGCATCGGGGCCGCGACCGCGCGGGCGCTTGGCCAGGCCGGCGCGCATGTGGTGGCGGTGGCGCGCACTGTCGGCGGACTTGAGGAACTCGATGATGCGATCCGGGCGGCCAGGAACAGCGCCACGCTGGTTCCCCTCGATGTCACCGACTTCCAAGGGCTCGCCCGGCTCGCGGGCATGCTGAGCGAGCGCTACCGCCGCCTCGACATTCTGGTCGGCAATGCCGGCATTGTGGGTCCCTCCTCCCCGCTTGACCACATCCCCCTCAAGGACTGGGACGACGTGATTAAGGTCAACGTCACCGCCAACTGGCAGCTGATCTGCGCCATGGACGCGCTGCTGCGGCGCTCCGACGCCGGCCGCGCAGTGTTTATAACGTCAGGGGCTGCGCACAAAATGGGCGCTTATCGCGGCCTCTATGCAACCTCGAAGGCTGCGCTCGAGGCGGTTGCGCGCACCTATGCGGCCGAGACCGAGCGGACGGCCGTGCGGGTGAATTTGTTCAATCCGGGCCCGACCCGCACCCGCATGCGCGCCCAGGTGATGCCGGGCGAGGACCCGACGACGCTGCCGGCGCCCGAGGAGGTGGCAGAAAAGATTGTCGAGCTGTGTTTGCCGGAATTTTGCGAGACGGGGCGGTGCTACGATTTTCCGACCCGCAAGCTGTTGTCGTTCCGCCGGCCGCAGTAGCCTCTACTCGGGGCCGTAGCGCGACAAGCGCAACGAGAGGCCGCGTCGGATCCGCGACAGCCTGTCTTTAGGCTCTGCTCGCTCCATCAGCCCACGCTCTATCTGTTCTCCAGAACAACCAGCGCCACGCCGGCAATAATCAGGCGGATCGTCAACAAACACCTGGCCGGCGAAGGCGAACCCGCAGAGGCGAGCACCATCCCTATAAGTCTAGTTCAACCCCGCGATCACGTCGTGTGGCATCGCGATAAATTTCACTCGGCTCGACGCGACGCGATCTTAAGGCGATCGCCGACCTGAAGTCTACCTTGTCAGCCGTTGGCTACGCGATCGCCCGCGCACCTCCGGGCAACGCACGAAGTGATGGCCGACGCTGCACCAACGCAACTGGCAGATCGCGGCGTTGTCGGTGCCGCGCGACCACGCATTGTCAAACGAGCAAGACTTTCGCCAATCAGTGCTTATTCTCAAGCATGACGACGACTTGCGTCGGCTCGGGTTCGTGGGGCGTCAGGCTGGTCAATTGCCCGTCGCTCCAGCTGGCAACATTCACCACCGTGCCGGCTGGCGCGCCCGCGCACGCCGTCTCGTTTGGCTCCACGACATTCAGCCCGTTGCCGTCGAGAAAGAAAGTGTGGTGGCCGAACAGTTCGTTCAATTGCGGAACCAGTGGATGATCATCGGAGATCACCTGAGCTTCGAACTGAGCGAGAGTTTGTTCCACCTGGGCGGAATTCAGTTTCATGACGTACTCCGTTCGCTTGCTGGTCGCACGCACAGCTGGTCATTCCTGCAAACTATTCCCGTAACGGCTCTCTGTCCGCAGGCCCGATGCGCTCAAGAAGGTTGCCCCGAATTTCAGGATCGTCTCGCGCCATATCCAAAATCGAGGCGTACTCCTCGAGCGACAGACCCTGGTCGGTCACGGCCTTGATAAATTCACCGTGGGCTTCCGCCACAATACGGTCCTTGTCGGCGGGCGCCTCGGCAATGCGTTGCCGGTAGTCCTTTTGGAGACTTGCGATGCGTTTGAGCGCCGCTGCCACTGCACTGAGCTTTTGATCCGACAAATTCGGCGTCGAAGGATCCAGCAGAGGTGATTGGGCCACAACGTTGACCGCAGGGATGAAAAGACCACACCCCGCAGTCAGGATCGCGGCGGCAAGTGACCTTAGGAACAATCGCATCTTTTCTCCTGGCAGCTGCATCGCTCGTTTGCGACGGTTGATTCGAAACTAATCAGAGATAAACATCGGCTGGCCAAAGCAGTTCCGGTTCATTCGGATAATTTATACATCGTCGTCACCGTCCTGCCGTCGTCGGAGGTCTCGCTTGTACCGGCTGGCACACGAGACGACTCCGCGACGAGCATCCGCAGAATGACTCCGCTCGTCACTCCGCCAGCCAGCCAAGGCGGTGCCGTATCAAATGCATTGTTGCGGGGGATGGG
>JASHRR010000595.1 GCA_030037185.1 Xanthobacteraceae bacterium
CTGAGCGGCACGTCGAGCTTGGCATCGGGGGCACCCGCTGCGGCAAGAGCCGCTGCAACCTCGCCCGAAGTTACCCGCCGGTGGGCGACCGCACCGGCGGCGACGAGCGCCTCCCAGGACTTGCGGCTGAAGCTTTCGGCATCGACGGCCGGGGCCGCAGCGGCGTCCCCCGCCGCCGCAACCGTGCCGGGCGGCCGCGCGCGGCGCGCGCGCAACACCAGTCCCGCGGTGATGCTCACAGCAGCGCGCATGGCGCGCGTGCTGATCGTCGCGCCGGCGACGAAGTCGGGCGGCAGCAGATTGATGCCGCCGCGCAGCGGCCTGCCCGCTTCGCGGGCCAGAAACGTATCAAGCAAGCGTTGGCGCTGCGGGTCGTGAACGATGTAGGGCTCGTTGTGGAACACCACCTTGGCCCCGGTGATTCGCCCCTCCAGGTCGACGCCGGCGATGACGTCAAACGGCGTCGTCGAATAGCCTGGAGCCGCGATGATATCGAGGGTCGAAAACACATAAGCCGCGACTTTGTCGCCCTTATAGACGGCAATCGCAGGCGGCGACCCTTCTTCCGGGCCGAGCCGTTCGGCGCCGCCCGGATAGACCACCGCCATCACCTCGGGCGTCAGCCGTTCGCGCAGCTTGCCCTTTTCTGCAAATGCCGGTGCCGCAAAGACAATCGCCATCAGGGCGATGCAGAAGCACCCAACCCATTGAGCAGGCTGCGGGAACGGAACGATACGGCGCAAAGACAAGGGTTTCCACATTCGAATTTCATGCTCAGGATAATCGGCCGCACCAAACCCTGCCTCAGGCGACATGGCACCGCTGGGGTCTCGCCCGTCGGGATAGCTGGCGGAACGCCGGCAGTCCCAAGGGGGGTTTCCCGCGGCCCCAGGGGGCGCTCAGAAGTCGGGCTTGCTGGCGACCGGCATGTGGTAGTCGAACAAATGCTGGTTGTTTTCGGCGCAAGCTTCCTCATGCATAGGCATCTGGACCCGCTTGAAATTGTTGATGGCCGACCACGGCTCATAAAACGTATTCGGATCCTCCACCCGGAACGTCACCTGCAGCGTCTTGCCGCCGTCGAGTAACCTGTAACGCTCGACGACATGCAGCTTCTCGCTGTGCGGGGTGCGGAAATTGTCCAGATAGGTCTTGTCGTTCATTCCGATGGTATCGACCACGAGCGTGTCGCCCTCGTAATGACCGACAGACTCGCCGTACCAGGACGGCTTTGGGTTCGGCGAATGCGGCACGTCGAGATAGACGTGGCGAACCTGTGCATCGCCCGAAAAGATCATCGTTACTTGCTTCGGCGTTTGCATGAAGTGGATCGGCTCGACGACCGCGAAGCCCATGAAGGCGGGAACGCCTGCCGGCATGCAACTCTGTCTTGCCCCATAGGGGATCGCGCCGGAGAGCACCCTGTCGTTCTCCTGCTTCATGATCTCCTTGGCCCATGGCTTGATGTTGGGATTGGTGAGATCGGCAACGCGAAATGTCGGTTGGGCTCCGGTCGCGCGAAAGGTGTTGTTGGTCACGTAGGGATGGCCGGGATCGTTTCGGGTCGGGCTGGGGCCACCCGGGACGGCGATGTAGTCGAGGTTGGTAAGAACCCACGCAGCCTCGTTGGATGAAAGATCGGGCGGCGGGCCGCCGGGTTCGGCAGCGTGTATCGCCCCGGCCGCCATTAAGCCGAGCCCGGACAGCATGCCGGCCGCAACAAAGGCATTTGGTGACCCGAAATTGGGCATGTCCCGCTCCCTCAACTGCCCCTGCCCTCCCGGCTCAAGCCGACAGGGTAAAGGGGGCTAACAACCGCGATTTGTTCGGCGACCGAGCATCATCGTTGAGACGAATGTACGCTGCTACAGGTCATTGTCATGTTCAACTGTAGTTGAACACCTGCTCGACCTTGTGGTTTCTCAAGCTTGGTCGAAACGCAGGTGTCAATTCTGAAAATGCCAGGCATGGATGAACCGCAGGTGTCGCAACCGGTCGAGGATAGATATCGACGCGCGGCCTGCAGCCAGTGGGTGTCGAGCAGATCAGAAACACCCCGATGGATTTGAGGGACAATCCGCTGCGCCCCAGCAAGCAGCGCTGGAGGCGGACGGGTCGAAGGCTAAGCGTTCCTTCAGGGTCCTGGTGCAACGCGCTTGGCGGCGAGATTGCACCAGCGATGCGATCGAACAATTAGGGCCGAGGGTGCCCAGGAAATTCAACCCCCTCGGTTTTGCCATCGTCTGAAACGAGCCCGTCTGCAGCAGTTCGCTCAACGTCGCCTCTCTGCATGCCTGGCGGCATCATGGGCCGACTTTTCGGCAACGTCCGCCGACGGCTTTTCACCACGTGCGGCGGGATCATCTTCGAGCGCACCCGCACGGTTGCGCGCCGTCGAAGGAGTGCGGATCGAGCTCGTGACACACGGCTGATGCCTTGTGTGCGAAGCCGGGCTTCATTCATTGGCCAAACCTTCAGCTGCTGCTTCGACGGGTTTGTTTGAGTCTGACGGCGAAGTCTCCCGGCGCGACCGGACTGCGGCCGTCAGGGCGACAGCAGCGTCTTCGCGTTGCCGCCCGCGATCGCCCCGCGGGCGCTGTCGTCGAGGCTGGCAGTGACGGCGAGCAGCTGGAGCGGATCGTACTCGGCCATATCGTAGGGGTAGTCCGTTCCCATCAGCACGTGGTCGATCCCGAACGTCGCGACCAGCGCACTCAGCTGCTGCGGCGTGAACACCACCGTATCGACATAGATCTTCCTGAGATAGCTCGACGGCGGCTTCGGCAAGTCGCCTCTTGCGTCGCTGCGTGCCCCCCAAGCATGGTCGATGCGGCCCGGATAGGCGCCCAGAAAGCCGCCGCCATGGACCGCAATGATCTTGAGATCGGGGTGCCGCTCGAGCACGCCGTCGAAGATAAGATAGTGCAGCGCGATTGCGGTCTCGAGCGGATTGCCGATGATGTTGTTGAAGTAGAAGCGGGAGAAGCGTTGCGCCTCGCTAAAGCCGTTGGGATGAATGAGCACCACCGCGCCAAGTTGCTCGGCCTTCTTCCAGAACGGCGCGAAAGCGGGGTCGGACAGTTCCTTGCCGGCGACGTTGGTGAGAATCTGGACCCCCTTGAACGTGAGCTGCGTCATGCAGCGCTCAAGTTCGCGCGCCGCCTCATTGCCGTCCGGCATCGGCACGGTACCGAGGGCAACGAAGCGGTCGGGCCGCGCCGCCACATAAGCGGCGAGGCCGTCATTGACGCTCCGGGCGGCTTTGACGGCGATATCCAGCGGGACAGTGTAATAACACTGCGGCGGCGCACACATCACCAGCTGCAGGTCGATGCCCATGGCATCGAGATCGCAAAGCCGCTGCTCATCGCCGGTCATCAGCCCTCGCCGGTCGCTATCTTGGCGCGCGTTGAGAACCTTGGTCTGCGGCGTTGCGAAATTGATGAGCGGAATCGTCGCCGGATCGAAATACGGCTTGACGAGTTCTGCCGCCTCGGGGATTGCGATGTGCGAATGGATATCGATGGTGATGCTTTGCGGTCGCATCACGCGCCCGAATTTGGGGCCTTGCGGACGCGCAGCGCTCGGTCCGTAGCGGTTCCAGTCGTGGGGCATTGGGGGTCCCTTCTTGCATCGATGCCAGTGCCGATTCGATTACCCGAACTTTCGTCGGGGGTCATCGTCGGCAAACGGGCGACCAGTAATCACCGGATTTTCGCGATCGCCGGGCGCACTCGGCGCGAGTCCAGTGCGCTGTTGCAGCGCAAACTCGGTCCCACGCGAGGCTGGCGCAAATGCGCTGCCCTTATTTCCCCCCCTCGGGCTATCGCTTCCTCATCACAGTGCCGACGGCCTGGCGTTGCGGATTCGCCGGTATGATGGGCAAGAGGAGGTAATTCGGCGTCTTACGCCCGAAATGCAGTGAGGTCACGCCATCGAAAATCTCCGCCGGGCGATCTTGCGGATCGTCGTGCAGGAACGGGCCGCAGCCGGTCAGTTCGTTCTTGAAATTGGAAAGCTTGCCGCCGCTCGCACCGCCATACTCGTAGTCCTTGCCGCGAATCGTGAGGGCAATCCGGTATCCGACCGGCGCCACGATTGAAGTCGGCCACATCTCGATGTCGAGTTCGACGACTTCGCCGTCCCGCAGTGGCGCCTCGGTATCGTGGGCATGGTAGGGCCGGTAGGGCAGCGACCGCTCGCGGTCAAGCCTGCGATGGGAGGCGCGCAACCAGCCTTGGGCGATCGGTGTATGGGGATCGATTGCGCCCTGGAACACCACTTCCTTGAGATCGGGAGAGAACACCCGCAGAATCAGGAACAGGTCGGCGTCGCTGGACGAGGACGATATGAACAGCTTCGCGGCCGCCGGCCCGGTGATTTCCGTGGCCTCCGCGAGCGGCGCGGTCATGAAGGTGACGCCGTCGCCGGTCGCCGCGAAGCTCAGCGTGGCCTTGCCGGCGGCAGCGCTGGTCTTCAGCATGCCGTCCGCCGGGTCGAGATGAAACTTCGTCCAGCTGGTGCGCTTGAGCGGCCATTCGTTCTCGGCGCGAGCGGTGAATTTCTCTCCTGGATGGCGGATCTGGAGCAAGACCTTAGGCTGCTTGTCCCAGCCATTGTCCTTGCCGTGGAGGAAATGATCGAAGAACCGCAGCTGCTGCTTGCGGCCGTAATCCGTGTAGAAATGAGTCCAGTGCTCGCCGCCATGCACTTCGAGCCATTTCTGCCGCGATGCGGCGTGCATGAATCCCTCGAAATTGCCGCGCGTATGAAGCCCCTGACCGCCCCAATTGGCGGCGGAAAACAGCGGCACGCTGAGCTTGTCCCATAGCGGCGAGCGAGCACGATGGTAAGCGTCGTCGAGCGGATGGGCGAGAATGTCGCTGCCCAAGTCCGTCCGGTTGCGGGCAAGCTGATCCTCGCTGAGCGTCTGTGGTCCGCACACGAGCTCTCCGTGCACAGGCGAGCGCCTGCCGCGCTCGCCTGTGCCGTATTGCACGGTCTTGATCTGCATGTCGTACCAGTTTTTCCAGAAGGTGCATAAGATGCCGCCGTGATGGGTCATGTCGCGGTACCAGTCCGCCGCCCCCTCCCACACACAGATGGCGGCGAGGTGCGGCGGCTGCAGCGATGCCACGTGCCACTGGTTGATGGCGTAATACGATATCCCGTTAAGCCCGACCTTGCCGTTCGACCACGGCTGCACGCCGGCCCATTCGATGCAGTCGTAGAAGTCCTTGGTCTCGCGGGGCGCGAAGTGGTCGATCACGCCCGGCGAGCCGCCGCAGCCGCGCGAATCGATGCGCACGGTAACATAGTCGCGCGGGACCCATTTCTCCGGATCGACCACCTCCCAGTTCTGATACGTGTTGGTCGAGCCCGCGGTGACATCGGGATGCTTCTTGGCCATGCGCTGCCACGCGCTCGGATAGCCTTCCTGAAACGCCAGCCCCTTGGCGTAGGGCCCGTAGCTGAGGATCACCGGAAATTTGCCCACCTTTGCGGGCCGGTAGACGTCCGCCCGCAGCACCACACCATCGTCCATGACGATCGGAACGTCCCAGTCGATATGCATGCCGTCGCGAAATCCGCTGCGCGGCTGGTGCGTCCTGCGACCGCGGCTGCGCGGCGCGTTCTCGCCCAAGGACATCGTTACTCCCAAAACATCGAACGAAGTCTCGATCCTATCCACAACCGCGCAGGATCGGCAAAGGCGCGTCGCTGCCGCGTGGCCGCCCTTTGCCGACCCTCGGTCGCCGACGCTGCGCGCTGCGCGCGCATGGCCGCATCCACGCGGGCGCAGCGCGGCGTATTTGCCGGCGGCTTGTCGGATCATAGGCGCAATCGATTCCAAGGCGGAAATCAGTCATCGGCGCCGGGTGGAGCGCCTGCCCGGCTTATCGCGCTTGACCCCCGCCATCGTCTGCAGCACCCCGCACACCGACGCCGTATCCTCCTCGCCGTAACCCATCGAGAGGGCAGCGGAGTAAACCGGAATGGTTGCGGAAAACAACGGTGTCGGAACGCCGAGCTTGGCGGCATGATCTTCGATCACCGCGATGTCCTTGTGGTAGAGCTTGATGCTCATACTGGCATTGTCATAACGGTCCTGAACCATCATCGGGCCTCGCAGTTCGAACACCCGCGACGTGCCGGCGCCGGTGCGGACGAAGTCGTAGACCATCTGCGGGTCGAGCCCGGACTTGATGCCCAGCACCATCGCTTCGGCGGCGGCGACATTGTGGATCGTGACCAGCAGGTTGGCCACGTATTTCATTCGGCTGCCGTTGCCAAAAGCGCCGACATTATAGGTCGCCCGCGAAAAGTCTGAAAACATGCGCCTCGTTTTGGCAATCGCCTTGGCGTCCCCGCTCGCGTAGATGACGATATCCTTGACCGCGGCCTGGGCACCGGTGCCGCTCACCGGACAGTCGAGCATCACGTGACCGGCTTGGCGCAACGCGGTTTCGGCGCGCTGCTTGTCGTCGAGGCGGAACGTGCTCGACTCGACCACGATCCTCCCCGGCGGCACGTGCTCAGCGATCGCCGCGACCGTGGCATCGAGCGCCTGCGGGTTCGGGAGGCTCAGGATGACGACTGGCGCGACCGCGGCAAGCGTTTCCACCGGCATAATTTCGACGCCGGTGCGCGCGGCAGCGCGCCTGCGGCTGATATCAATGTCAAAGCCAAGCACGCGCCAGCCGGCCGCGACGAGGTGACGCGCAAATGCGCCGCCCATGGTGCCTAGTCCCACAACGCCGACCGTGCCCTTGCTTCGCTTTGCCATTTGCTTTGCCCCTAGCCACTCGACGGCTCATCCACTATAAGCCCGGCTTTCACGTCGTCCCCTGGACCGGCGTCCCGCCCCCGCATCTTAGGGTGTGTGCGGGTTGCCCCCCGCTGCCCAGGGCAGGTTGAGCGGGGGTGCGTACCGCGGTGTTCCAAGGACCGCAAGGAGACCTCTATGGCCGTCCCTAAGAAAAAAACGTCGCCGTCGCGACGTGGCATGCGGCGCTCCGCCGATGCCCTGAAGGCACCAACCTACGCAGAAGACAAGGATTCCGGCGAACGACGCCGTCCCCACCACATCGATCTCAAGACCGGCATGTATCGCGGCCGCCAGGTCCTTAAGCCAAAAACCGAAGCGTGAACGGCCTTCGATTTGAGGGGTTACCTCCGAGGGCACTAAAGAGCGGTGCCGAGGGTCGCACCGCTCCTTCGGAGACCGGCCGATGTTCCGCAGCGTGCCGCTGCTGATTTTCCCGTTCGCGCTCTACAACATCGTTGTATTCTTCATGCCGGGATTCTCATGGAATAATGAAATCTGGCGTGTGTACATGATTTCGGGAGGAGAATGGACAATCGCACCCGGCGACGCGATTGTTGCGGGCTCGGTTCTCATTCTGCTGATTGATATGCTGAGGTCGGCCCGCCACTCAGGCCGGCGGACGATCCTCGATCACGTGTTCTCGATGATCTTGTTCGTCGGCATGCTGATTGAGTTCATGGCGATTCAGGCCGTGGTGTCGAGCACGTTTTTCCTGTTGCTTGTCATCAGCTTCGTGGACGTGGCCGGCGGCTTTGCGGTCAGCATCCGGGCCGCTGTCGCGCGGCGCGACGTGCTGATGAGTGAGACAGGTGGGGGCGGCGCCGGCGCATGAGCTGCCGAGGGGCCGCCCACCGCCATGCCGCGAGCATAAGTGGACGGTCGGTAGAAACACATCTAAAGCGTGCATTAAAGAGCAGCAACAGCAGAATGCCTCGTGACTTTCACAGCCCAGGCCGTTCCGCGGTGTTTGCTTGCGACGGCATGGCGGCAACCTCGCATCCGCTGGCGAGCGGGGTTGCGATCGATGCCCTGAAGGCCGGCGGCACCGCGGCCGATGCGGCTGTCGCGGCGGCGGCTACGCTTGCGGTGGTCGAGCCCCATATGACCGGCATCGGAGGCGACTGCTTTTGCCTGGTGGCGAAGCCCGACGCGCCGATCTGGGGCTATAACGGGTCAGGCCGCGCCGCTGCCTCGGCCCGCGCCGACATCCTGTGGGACCGGGGTGTGCGCGCCATAGAGCCGCATTCGCCCCACAGTGTTACAGTGCCCGGAGCGGTCGAGGCATGGTCGGCGATCCTTCAAAGCCACGGCCGTTTCGGGCTCGAGCGCGTTCTCGGCCCCGCGATCGGCTATGCGGAAAACGGATTTCCGGTAGCTGCGCGCGTTGCCTATGACTGGGGTTTTTCGGAACACGCGCTGCGCGCCGATCCGGGGGCCTCGCAGCACTTCCTCGTCCAGGGAAGGGCGCCGGCCGCGGGTGACGTCATGCGCTTCCCGGGGCTGGCCGCCACGTTGAAGGCAATCGCGGCGCGGGGGCCAAAAGCCTTTTATGAGGGAGCAGCGGCCGAGATCGTGGCGACGCTGGCGCCGCGCGGCTCGTGGCTCACACAAGATGATTTCGCCGGCCATCGGGGCGAGGAGGTGACCCCGGTTTTTTCGGATTATCGCGGGCTTGAGGTCATCGAGCTGCCGCCCAACGGACAGGGGCTTACCGCCCTCGTGCTGCTTAATATCCTGGAGAATTTCGATCTCGCCGCACTCGACCCCACCGGAGCGCAGCGCCTTCATATCGCACTCGAAGCTGCCCGCTTGGCCTTTGCGGTCCGCAATGCGCACCTGGCCGATCCGCCGTTCATGCGCGTTGCGGTGTCGTCGCTGCTCGACAAGGGCTTTGCGCGGGAGCTTGCCGGCAAGATCGACTTGCACCGGCGGGTGAAGCTGCCCCACGCGCCGACGCCCGGCGGCGACACCGTCTATCTCACCGTGGTCGATCGCGACAGGATGGCGGTGTCGTTCATCAATTCACTGTTCAGCGAGTTCGGCTCGCACATCGCTACCGAAAAGAGCGGCATCATGCTGCACAATCGCGGCGCCTGCTTCGTGGTCGATCCCCATCATCCCAATGCGATCGGCCCATCGAAGCGACCGATGAATACCATCATTCCGGCGCTCGGCGCGCGGGACGGGCGCTGCGAACTCGCATTCGGCGTCATGGGTGCCCACTTCCAGCCGATGGGCCATGCCCACCTCATCACCAATCTCGTCGACTACGCCATGGATCTGCAGGCTGCCATCGACCAGCCGCGGGTATTTTACGAGGGTGAGGATACTATCGTGGAGCGTGGGATCCCGATGGCGACGATCGATGGATTGAAGCAGCGCGGTCATCGGGCCGCGGTGCGGGAGCGCCCCTGGGGCGGCGCCCAGGCCATCGCCATCGACTGGCAGCGCGGCGTGCTGATCGGCGCGTCGGACGGCCGCAAGGACGGTTGCGCGATGGGGTATTGAAAATCAGCCCCGTCGCGGGTAACCGCCGCGTTTGTTCTCTTCCCGTGCTCGCGAAATCAGGGCGCGCGTTGATGAGGCTCCTGCCAGAACGCTACCTGCCTCGGCACGACCTTAAGGCCGCACGCCTAACTCATCCCTGTGCCAACAGGCCGCCGGTGAGATTGACCGGCGGCAGGATTGTCGCGGCGCCTCAGGGCTGACCAAGCCTGGCGGCCAGGGATGAAAAAACTGTGTCCGCTTGATGGTGTCCGCTTGAACGCTTTCCAGATCAGCTCTTCGTCTCGCTCAGGCGGTCAAGCCGTTTCTGCACGTCATCGAGCTGGCGCTTGAGATCGTCGATCTCCTCACCCGAGGGGCCCGCCGGTTTTTGGCTCTCGCCGCCCTGGGCCTCGCGGCGCGCGAACGGCGCAAACATCGCGAAAGCTCGCTCGAACATTTCCATGTTCCGCCGCACCTGGTCCTCCAGCGGAGCGAACGGACCGGCGCCGAAGGCTTGGGTCATGTGCTGGCGAAACTTCTCCTGCTCGCGGGCGAATGATTGGATGGAAACTTCGAGATACCGCGGCACCAGCATCTGCATGCTGTCGCCGTAAAAGCGAATGAGCTGGCGCAGGAAGGTGATCGGCAGAAGGTTCTGGCCGCCCTTGTTCTCCTGCTCAAAGATAATCTGCGTGAGGACGGACCGTGTGATGTCCTCGCTCGATTTGGCGTCATAGACGACGAAGTCTTCGCCGTTCTTGACCATGCAGGCGAGGTCCTCGAGCGTCACGTAGGTGCTGGTCCCGGTGTTGTAGAGCCGCCGATTGGCGTATTTTTTGATGACAATCGGCTCATCGGGTTTGGCCATGTTGTTCAATGCTCTACGATGATGGGGTGATACCACAAGATGACGTCACTTCCGGTGCCTGGCGTCGATGACGACGAAACCGTTTTCACCATCGGCATGAGCTCGCCGCGGGTCAGATAGGTGCCGGCCGCGGGACGATAGAGACGCTGCCCTGCGTAGCGCTGACGAAAACTGGTCCATGGCGTGGTTCTGATCCCGGCCACATCTCGGTAACTTTTTTTGTCCACGTCAAAAATATGACGTTTCATGGCAATGGGCTACTACTTTGTGGGCAGCCGCCACATATCTGCGGAAAGGCGGCCGGCCTAGCCTGGCCTCGCCTGAGCGCAGGACGATCGCCCCGGCGGGCAGGTGACATATTGGGCCAATTGACAGCCGGAGAAGGCGGCGGCATTGACCAAGGTGAATCCCGTCAGTTGCGCCGGTATCTCAGCTTTCAGCAGCAGCCACTCGCGAGCGCAAGAAATCAAGTCAACAGGAGGCTTAGAATGAAAGATGACATCGTCATCGTGGGGGCGGCCCGCACGCCGGTCGGCGCGTTCAACGGCGGTTTCGCCAACTTGCCGGCCCACGAGCTGGGCGCGGTCGCCATCAAGGCCGCCCTGGAACGTGCCGGCGTCGAGGCGCCCCAGGCATCCGAAGTCGTCATGGGCCAAATTCTCACCGCCGGAGAAGGGCAGAACCCGGCCCGGCAGGCATCGATTGCAGCCGGCATCCCGGTCGAGACGCCGGCTTGGGGCGTCAACCAGCTGTGCGGCTCGGGCCT
This sequence comes from Xanthobacteraceae bacterium, assembly GCA_030037185.1. The sequence goes on from JASHRR010000595.1 coordinate 10,951, forward strand.
GCGCGCGGTCGCCCTTGGCTACCAGGCCATTGTCAACGGCGACTCCCACATTGTGGTCGCCGGCGGCCAGGAATCCATGAGCATGGCGCCGCACTGCGCCCATCTGCGCGCCGGCATCAAGATGGGCAATTTCGAAATGGTCGATACCATGATCAAGGATGGCCTGTGGGACGCCTTTAACGGCTATCACATGGGCAATACCGCCGAAAACGTCGCCCGGCAGTGGCAGATCACCCGCCAGCAACAGGATCAATTCGCGGTCGCTTCGCAGAACAAGGCGGAAGCCGCCCAGAAGGCCGGGCGGTTCAAGGACGAGATCGTGCCCGTCACCATCAAGGCACGCAAGGGCGACATCGTGGTCGAGACCGACGAGTTTCCCAAGCACGGCACGACGCTTGACGGCATCAGTAAGCTGCGCCCCGCCTTTGCCAAGGACGGCACGGTCACGGCCGGCAATGCGTCAGGCATCAATGACGGCGCCGCCGCGGTGGTGCTGATGAAGGCGAGCGAGGCCGCCAAGGAGAACCGCAAGGTGTTGGCCCGCATCGTATCCTGGGCTCACGCGGGCGTCGATCCCGCCATCATGGGTACGGGCCCGATCCCGGCGTCTCGTGCGGCCCTCAAGAAGGCGGGCTGGGCAATCGGCGACCTCGATCTCATCGAGGCGAACGAGGCGTTTGCGGCGCAGGCCTGCGCCGTCAACAAGGACCTCGGCTGGGATACCGGCAAGGTCAACGTCAACGGCGGCGCGATTGCGCTCGGCCATCCGATCGGCGCCTCGGGCGCGCGCGTACTGGTGACGCTGCTCTATGAAATGGAGAAGCGCAACGCCAAGAAAGGCCTTGCCACGCTGTGCATCGGCGGCGGTATGGGCATTGCGATGTGCGTGGAACGCTAAGGCAACACTACCCCGCCGGTGCCCGGGCCGGCGGGAGAATTCGTTGAGCCGGTGATGGGTTCGGCGTATCCGGCAACGGTTGCTCGCTGCGCTCCCCGCAACGCGATCGCGACTGTGTGCCCAAAGTCTGTCCCACCGGCGTGAGATAGCCGACAGGCGGCCACGCAGCGGCAGGAAACAGCATGAGACAGCTGATAATTGCCGGACTGGCGCTGTCGGCTGTCTTGACTGCGTGAAGCCTCCCCCGATCAAGACCGCACGCGGCCGGCTCGACGCCAGCCGGCCAAACGCAGCTCTGACCAACAACGCCGTGCGGCGCGCGCGGACTCCTCGGATGCCCGTGGGTAGCCGTTATGCGTTCCAGCCTCACGCCGCAGACCCGCGCGGATCGCACCGACCGCGTCAAGCGCTCTCCCGTGAACATCGGCCATAACGGGCTGGGGCGATCGGTGAGGCTTGACCCGGCCTCGTTATTTCAAGTTCTTGCGCGGATCGTAAGGCCTCTCGCTGAGCCATTTGCGCATCAATTCCTCAAGCTCCCAATCGCCCTTGCCGGGGAGTGCGATCTGCACCGTGGCATACAAATCGCCGGCCTTACCTTTGGCCGGTAGGCCTTTGCCGGCGATCCGGAAGGTGCGCCCGCTGGTGGTGCCTGCCGGGATCGTGAGCGCGACGGCGCCATCCAGCGTCGGCACCCGCACTTTGCCGCCCAGGACTGCCTCATAAAGCGTGATCGGGAGGTCGATGCGCAGGTTATCGCCGTCGCGCACGAAGTAAGGATGCGGCGCGACTTTGACGGTGATCAGAAGGTCGCCTATTGCGCCCGGACCGGGCAATCCCTGGCCCTTGAGGCGGATCTGCTTGCCCTCCCCGAGGCCGGGCGGAATCTTGACATCGACCTCCTTACCCGTGGGCAGACGCACGCGCCGGGTCGTGCCCTTGGCGGCTTCGGTAAGCAAAATAGTAACCTCCGCCGTCACATCGTGGCCAGGCTCCATCTCTTCGGGCGCAAAGCCCGGGTGGACCCGCCCGCGGCCGCGCGAAGCGCCGGCGAACATGCTGTTGAGCAGCTCATCAAAGCTGGAGAACCCGCCTGGCCCGCCCGAGTGCCGCGCGCCCTCCGGCCCAAACGAAAAGTGTTCATAGCTGAAATCGGGCCCCCCGCGTGCACCGCGACCGAAACCGCTTCCGGGACCAAAGCCCTCGAAGCCGCGGAATTTCGGCTTGCCCTCCGCGTCGATCTCGCCGCGATCGTAAGCCTTGCGCTTGTCTTCTTCGACCAGGATCTCATAGGCCGAATTGAGCTCGGCAAAGCGCTGAGCGGCCTTGGGATCGCTCTTGTTGGCGTCAGGGTGCAGCTTCTTGGCGAGCTTACGATATGCGCTCTTGATTGCCGCCGCATCCGCGTTCTTCTTCACCCCCAGCACTTCATAGGGGTCGCGCATCGCGAATTTCTCCGGTTTGCCGGCGTCCAGCCCCGGCTGTTCGGTTCCAATGTGGGGACCGTGCGACAAATTCGCAACACAATCACATTCATCGCCGGCGTCCCGCTGCCGACCAGCCCTGCAAGCCCGCTCACAATGCAGATGGACGGCACCGACCGCCTCACGCTCGATTGTCCGTTGTTCGACCGCAACGCCGTTCGTCCAACCGACCTGAGGTCAGGTCCGCGCACTTCGCCTCCATGCGAGCCAGTGGCACGCCGGGCAAGAGGCCGAGACGTCCGGGGTCTACCGCCGCCACGGCTTAAGGGTCCGCACTTCCCAGCGCCCCGCACTGTTGCGGCAGGCCTCGCCCTGCATCCACGCTTCCGCCCTTTCGTGGACATAGCTCGCGAGGAAGTCGCGGCACTCAATGCCGTTGTCGCGGTAGACCGCGGCGAGCGGCGTAATGGTGCCGCGGGCGCCCGTAAGCGGATTTTCCCACGGCCCCCCGTCGCGGCGATCGAGGAGCGCTGTGGTGGCCGCGCTGGCGACGGCGAGATCGTCGCCCGTGAACGCTCCGGCGCTCAGCGCCGAAATCAAATCGATGGAATCGGAATCGCTTCTATTGTTGCGGCCGGAGAACCCGAATTGCGCCGGCATGCCGCAAGCCTCGACGATGAGGGCAGCACCTAAGACGGAAATCGCCCGCTTTGGAGGCCATATCCACGGCGATCGGAACCAGCAGGCGGCGTGTTGCCAACAAAAGAGCCACCGGAACGCCGGCCGTAGTCGCAAGCGCACGCATAGACTATAAGCGGACCCGCGGTACGTAATCCGGTACGCAGGACCCGGCACACGACCGGTCACTAGGCAAGTCCCCGAATGATGTCCGATCCAGTCCCCATTGAACACCCGGGCCGGTTAAGGAGTGGTGATTTTACCGACGCCGATGAGCCGTTACGGCTGTTTGCCGCCTGGTTGGAGGAGGCAAAGAACACCGAGCCGAGCGATCCGGAGGCTATGGCGCTCGCTACCGTCGATGCCGGTGGACTGCCCAATGTGCGCATGGTGCTGCTCAAGGGCTTCGACGAGCGCGGCTTCGTGTTCTATTCCAATGAGGACAGCCAAAAGGGCCGCGAACTTGCCGCAAACCCCAGGGCCGGCGCGGCTTTCCACTGGAAATCGCTGCGCCGTCAGGTGCGCCTGCGCGGCACGGTCGAAGCCGTCAGTGCGGCGGAAGCCGACGCCTATTTTGCGAGCCGCCCGCGCTCCTCCCAGATCGGCGCCTGGGCTAGCAAGCAGTCCAGCCCGCTCGAAAGCCGCTACGCTTTCGAGCGGGCGATCGCGCTGAAAGCAGCCCAATTCCCGGTTGGCCCGGTTCCGCGGCCGCCCTTCTGGATCGGCTACCGGATCATGCCCACCGTGATGGAATTCTGGCATGAGCGGCCGTTCCGGCTGCATGACCGCATTGAGTTTCGCCGGGCGGCGGTCGAGCAGCCATGGAGGAAAACGCGGCTTTACCCTTAGGCCGGTGATGCACCGGTCCTATATAATGCCGGCAAAACCGCAGAAGGGACCGTCAGGTCAGCGCCATGCCGAACGCCTCCGCCTCGAATCAGCCGCGGCGCACGCTGCTTCTCACCGGAGCGAGCCGCGGCATCGGCCACGCCACCGTTAAACGCTTCGCTGCCGCCGGATGGCGGGTGATCACCTGCTCACGGCACGCTTTTCCCGAAAATTGTCCGTGGGCCGGAGGGCCAGAGGACCACATCCAGGTCGACCTTGCCGATCCGGAAAGTACGCTCAGCGCCATCAAGGAAATCAAGCAGCGCCTCGCCGGCGAGCTGCA
>JASHRR010000596.1 GCA_030037185.1 Xanthobacteraceae bacterium
TCCCACTCGCTGCGCTAATCTTGGCGCCGGTCGTGGTCGCGAGATGATCGACGACAACAAGCCGGTCGACTTCACCCTTCAAGTAGGCGTTTAGGAATGCGGGATAGTTACGGAAAGACACGCAGCCATTCGACTGACCGCTGGGGCCGAGCATGTAAGAATGCGCTAGAATCCCAGCCCGGCCAAACATCTTACCATCATCGGCAGGGATAAGACGAAGGGCACGAACGCCGTGAAAGAGTCGCTCGCGTAAGGTGAGACTATAAACATTGGGCGGTGTCGGCCCGCGCATCTTCGTGTTGACATAGCGGGGATCGTCCAAGTGGTTGCCCAAGCCGGAATGAGCTTCCAACCTGTGTCCGCCCGGTAGATAGACCGTACGTGCAGCAATATCATAGATCGCGGTGTGGCTATCGGCATCAAGCGGCAAGCTCAGGCCCGTTGAAGCTTCTGCGGAATTCAGCCGTTCCGGGCGAAGGCTGGCAAGCCTTGGTGCAGTCACCGGTGCCGACCGTGTAACTGCAGGATCACGCTTTTGCTCGCCCAAATCCGGGACGATGTTATTCGCATCCTCCGCCGCCGGAGCTTTTCCTGCGGCATTTCCAGGCGATCCGAAAGCACTCGCAAACCGCTCACCAAAAGAAGCTGTTTGCTGGTCGAAGTAAAAACGCTCCTCGAAAGCAGCGCAGGGAGCGCTGGCGGCAGCGGATTCAGAACCGACTTCAGTTTCTAAACGCGAAACGCGCACGCCCGAGCCATCTGGGAGCGACCCGAGATTGCTCGCGCGGGTGTCCGCCAATTTGAAGGCAAATCCGACAGCCAGCACCGCGATGCCGGCGGCGATCAATCCCATGTCGACGCGAACCAAGTATTTCACGCAGCGACTTCCGGGTGTTTTTTTTCTGTAAGCACGCATCCGGTACTCAGTGCCCCCATGTTACGGGGAAACAAAACAGGGCAATTGCGGCAAAGAATCGGCCGTCCATCGAACAGAACGAGCAAGGTGAGCGAGCGATGCGGACGAGGCAGCTCGTGAGTCCCGAGCCAACGGAGGGCGACATGCGCGCGAGGCCCCCGTTGTCAAGGTTCCAGGCGGCTTTCGGGTTATTCCTTTTTGGGTCCGGCCATTCCCCTGTTTGGCGAAAGCATGTGCGCCAACCCAATTTCAACCCGATGAACAATTTTCAGGGCACACGCGGGCGAGCTCGGCTAATCGATGTTGCCTGCCGGATGCTGGCGGGCGAGGTCAAATAAATCAACGGCGTCGGTGACGATGAGTGACACCAAATCAAAGAGCGGCCTCGAAGCCGCATAGCACGCCGGTCCATTTGGTAACCTCCTTCGAATCGCAAAGTCTGGCCGAGGAGAGTGAGGGAACAATTGGCGGGCCTTCGTCTGCCTCAAAGCACCTCCGCAAAAAGCACAAATCGCACAAACGCGGACCGTGTGCCGCCGCCCCGGGAGCCATTTTGCTTGAGGCTCCTATGATCTTGGGACTCAGGACGTCATTGAGCCATAATCGAGCCTATGAACCTGCCATCGCGTCACATCGCCATCATCGGTCAGGGCGCAGCCGGGTTGGCTGCTGCGCTGGCGGCTGCCGAGGAGAACCACGGGGTTGATGAGCCAGTCCGAATTACGCTCATAGACAAGGCTGCCGAGAGGGATGCTGGCGGCAATACGCGATGGTCACCATGCAATATGCGTATGGCAGCATCTGATCGCGTCGAGGCGAGTTTTGTCCAAGACATGCTCGCGGCTACCCGGTTCCAGGGTGACGAGGCCTATTTCCGACGGCTTGCCGCGAACGCTCCTGAGACGATCGCTTGGATAGCGTCGCGTGGAATTTCATTCATCCAACCGCCCTACTACCTTGCGAAAGGCCCCCCGCGCATTCAGCCTGTCGGCGGCGGGGCGGCCCTCGTGCGTGCCTTGACGCGAGCCGTCCGCGAGGCCGGCGTTGCGATCCTCTACCAACGCACGGCCGACGAACTCGTCGTCGCCGACGGTGGCGTCATCGGCGTCGTCGTATCGGCAGGCACAGTCAGGGAGCAGATCCACGCCGACGCTGTCGTTCTCGCCTGCGGGGGCTTCCAGGGCAACACGGGCATGATGCTCCGGTACTTCGGACCGGGTGCCGAGACGATGCGCCTGATCTCGCCCGGCACGCTGTTTGATACCGGCGATGGCATCCGAATGGCATTGGCGATTGGTGCAGACCGTGCCGGTGACTGGAACGGAATGCACGCTGAGCCGGTCGACGCACGTGACCCAAAATCCGCGCCGGTCGTGCTGGTCTATCCCTACGGGATTGTCGTCGATCGGTCCGGTCGGCGATTTTTCGACGAGGGCAGAGGCCTCGTGCACGACACATGGGAGTGGCTCGCGCGCGATATCCACTTCGGCCGGACTGGCGCGATCGCCTACTCGATCCTCGACGGGCGCCTGCGGCAGATTCCGGACTATCCGCGCGCCATTCGCTCCGACATTCCGCCGGTTCAGGCCGAACACATCGGGGAATTGGCGCAGCTTATCGGTGTCGATGCCGCCACGCTCGCGAAGACCATCGCCGACTACAACGCCGCATGCATTGGCGACCCGAGCCGTTTCGATGCCACCCGCCTTGATGGTCTTGCCACCGCGAGCAGCCTCAAGTCACCGAAATCAAACTGGGCGCGCGCGATCTGCGAACCGCCATTCTTGGCCTATCCTCTGGTCGGCGCCGTCGTCTATACGTTCGGCGGCGTTGCCACCGATGACCGCGCCCGCGTCCTGCGTGCTGGACGTCCGATTCCCGGCCTATATGCTGCCGGCGAGATCACGGGCCACTTTCATGCAACGGCGCCGAATTCCGTGTCCGCGCTGCGCGCTCTCGTCTTCGGCCGCATCGCCGGGCGCGAGGCATATCGGACCGCGAGGTCGTCCGCCTCCGATAGCCGCGGTCGCGTTCCACATGTCGCCGAGGCGCTCGGCGGGCCGGACGAACGAGCGGCCGCGCTCCGCGACGACGACGAACGCAACGTCCCTGCACGCCGCGGCAGATGATGCATCCATCGCGTCGCTCGCATGGCTGACGCACACCACCGGCGACGCTGGCATGCCCGGCACGGCCTGGCCAGCCGGACGGCTGTTCTGCGAACGAGGCTTCCCATGCCTGCACCGCCTGGCGGTGTCGCTCGGTGGCGGCAATCGCCGGATGTCGACGGGTGTCGACGCTGCGAGCATGATCGTATCGCAGTCGATGTCGGCCAATTCGCAAAATCGCGCCGTTATTGATTTCACCGCCGTGCATAAAGTCCCCCGCGTCGGCTGAATTTTCTTCAGCGGAAAGTTCGGCGTCGGATACTCCGGCCAGAACGTTTGGCTGGAGAGGAGACGCCACGGCGCTTTGCTGCTGCTCAAAAGGCTTGTACATGTTTCTCGGCCAGGATCGGTCGGGGTTGGTTAACCCGGCATCGACGAGCGTCAGTACCCCGGTGCCCTATGGTCGGTGGAGCCCCCTTCGAGCGCCGTCTTCCCGATCCACTCGGCATCGGCATCAGTGGCGATCGCCCGCACACCGGCGGTGCGCGGCATGTTCCCTAGCGTAGCATCCAGGCCGCGGATGGGGCCCACGCACCATCGGCGCCCCCCGCCCGATGGAAATTTCGATCGCCTTCCACGACTTTCTGACGTGGCAGTCACGCCGGCCTATCGCAGCGGCGTTCGAAAGCCTGCAGACAGCACACGGCCAGCAGATGCAGACATCACGCCTACTTTCCACACACATACCAGGAGGTGTAGCTTCGTGCGAGCGCCGGCAGCAGAACTCAATAAAAGGGAGGACAGCATAAATTTGCGGCGGCGGGATTTCTGCCCGATCTGCAGGGCAGAAACGCCGCACTGTTCGCATTTGAAAGCAATGCGCAAATTTCGAACTTGCTCACTGCATTCGTCACTGGACCTGCGAAATGGAGCGATGGAAATGAATGCCGATCAGCGTGGGACTAAATGGACGCGCCGTGAGGCGCTTGGCATGTTGGGCATGGGTGCCGCCGCCGCGGTACTGCCCCGCGTAGCTTCGGCCGAGCCTTCTTTTCCGGAAGGCGCTGTCATCAGGACGATTCTGAAAGACTATCGACCCGAAGAACTTCGTGGCGGAGCGACGCTCTTTCACGAACACATGTCGCTCGGGCCTGACTTTCTACTGCGATTCAGGCAATACGCGGCCGAGGCACAGGCAGTGAACCGCCCACCGAATGTTCCTCAATCGGCGGGACAGAGCGCGGCAGTGCCGCCTCCAGATTTGTCCTTTATGCGGGACCTGGACCTAATGACTGAGGAGTTGGCGATCGCGAAACGCGAAGGCATCGTCTGCATCGTTGATGGCGGTCATTCCGACATGGGCAGAGATATCGAGCTGCTTCGACAGCTCTCGTTGAGGTCGGGGATGCCAATCGTCGCGGGCGGCGGCTTCTACACCCAGCCTTTCTACCCCCGAGAGCTCAGCACTATGAGCGAGGAGCAGGTCTTCCACGCGCTCATTGAACAGGCGGAGGCCGATCCCATAGGGGCGTTCGGCGAGGTCGGGTCATGGGACTACATCACAAAGGATGAGCGCAAGGTATTTCGGGCCATTGGTCGCGCACACCTTGCGACAAACCTTCCGATCTTCACGCATACCGGCATTCCTGGCAAGTCGGCCCTCGAGCAACTGGACATCCTCGAGGACGTTGGCGTCGATCCGAAGCACATCGTCATCGGTCATCTCGGAAATCTTGTCGACCCGAATACTGAAGTGCACCGGGCAATCTGCCGGCGTGGAGCGTTTGTCGGCTTTGATCGCCAGGGCGGTCCAAACGACGAGCAGGTGGTGCCGATCGTAATGTCGCTGATCGATGCCGGTTACGCCGATCATCTTCTGTTTTCGTCCGATTTCTCGAATGCGAACGCGTTGAAGCGCAACAATAAGGAGCTGGGCTACGCAAAGACGCTGACAGTTTTTGTTCCCAAGGTGAAGAAGGCGGGCGCAAGCGACGAGGTTCTGCGGCAGATCATGAACGACAACCCGCGCCGATTCTTGGCCTTTGTACCGAAGGTCAAGCGCAAGGTCTGACGGGTTTGCTCTTACGGTCCGAGTGATCGCAGAAGCTGCTTGGATCAATCGCGCCATTTTTCTTGGCGCCCAGTCGGGCTGCGAAACTCGCCGGACAGAGCATGGGAAGACAACAGTGCCTGACCTGTAACACCGGTGATGCAAAATGATCCGGCGTGCGTCTGCAATGCGCATCGGCGCTCGAGCGAGCGTTCCTCCAACATCAGCCCTCAGGGCATCGGCCGACCCGTCGCTGGTCGCCCTGCACTGCGTCACGTGAGGGACCAAATCAACCGCCTCGACAGGCCGCCACAATAACGGTTGCGTCGGCGGCGGCGTTCCGGCTCGGTGCGGTGTCCGACTCACATTTTTAGCGAACGGCCGATCGGCCCCAGTCAAGGCACACCAATTCACCGCCGGCGTCCTACCAATGGTGCCAGATGCCGCCGGCCTACAGGTGATTGCCTGACTTACCAGTGCGCCGCCTGACGCTGATCGATTGTCTGAGCGCGCTGCCGCGGCGGTTGCGGAGTCGTGCGGACGGTTTGGTTATTGGCAATAATAGCTCGTGACCTGGCCGGTAAAATTATCGCGGCAAACATTGCAACTCTGAGGTTCTATGTCTTGATAGGGCATCTGCCGACAGGAGGAATATGGACTTTTGCTTCCCTCGGTGAGCCCCCATGGACAATCCAATTTCCACTTGGTCACCGTCTTGTAACGTGTTTGCTGGCCACACGTCACTCGGGGTGCTTGTCCTCTGGGGGCCTGTCCTGGAGGACCATCCCGTCCACCCTGTCCGAACGAACTTGACGAGCAACACAAAGCCACGGCGCAAGCACCGATGATAAGATAATAGTTCATTGTTCCACGCACGGATACAGATGTTGTTCCTCCACTAAGAATTTCTTCGGAGAGCTGGCGGTTCCGCACACCGAGGAGCTGGTTCGTGCTCGCACGCGGGTTCGATAGCGACATGATTGCCGGCGCGCCCGTGCAACGACCCGGCGCAAAAGCATGAAAGCTTGCGGCAGGACAATCGAGGTCGTCCCGCCTCAGGATCACGGCCGCCGGGCAGGAGAACGATCGAGGTTACCATCATCGTCACTGACGCGAATGCGCACACTTGACCAATCCACAATTCCATGCGGGTGATCTTCGATAGAGCCAACATCAGGCGTTGGCTAGCAAAGATCAGGCTTTGGCTAAACGGCTGAGTGCCCGAACTTCTCAGAGCGCCGGCCGAGGATCGTGTCGGCGGGTATCGAGGCGCATCGACACGACTGGCGACGGTGATGATGACCCAAAGCTCGTGGACGAGGTCGCGGCGTGATGGGCGCTCGGGCCAAAACCGGCCGTTGTCGTCGCCGGTCCCGAAGCGTACTTCTTTCGCCTGTCGGCA
>JASHRR010000597.1 GCA_030037185.1 Xanthobacteraceae bacterium
TCGCTGCGCAGATTGGGCGCGGACCAAGCATCGAGCTCCGCGCCTTGAAGATAGGTACTACTGCTGTCGTCGAGGGCCTTTTCCTGGAATGCCCAACCGCGCGGTGTGTGACAAGCGCCACAATGGCCCAGCCCCTCGACGAGATAAGCACCGCGATTCCAGACGCCATCGCGATCCGCTCGGGCCACATAGGCGCCCGAGCGCACGAAAATCGTGTTCCAGACCGCCAACGGCCAGCGCGGACGGCGATACCACGGGATCTCGTTCGGCTTGTTTGCCTGTTTGACCGGGGGCACGTCCTTCATGAAGAAAATGTAGAGCGCCTCGACGTCCTCATCGGTGATCTTCGCATAGGACGGATAGGGCATGGCGGGATAGAGGTGATGCCCGTCCCTGGCGATGCCCGACCGCACCGCACGATCGAAGTCCCGCAGCGAATAATTGCCGATACCGGTGTCGGGATCTGGCGTGATGTTGGTCGAGTAGATCACGCCCATGGGCGTTCCCATGCGCAAGCCCCCGGCAAAGGCCTTGCCGCCCCTCGCGGAATGGCAGGCGATGCAGTCGCCGGCGCGGGCGAGATAGGCGCCCTTGTCGACGCGCGCCGCATTCTCCTGCGCGATTGTGGCTGTGCTGGCGCCGAACACCAAGAGTGCGGCGGCAAGAAGCTTCATTTGGTTCATGAATCCCGCCTAATAAGGGGCAGGCAACACCGGCTGCAGCCCGACCGGAGAGCCGCGCAAGCGGACTTGTCACCCACCGCGACGCGCCCCTTGTTCAGGTCGCCCCGTAAGACAGATCGTGGTCGATGATCGGCAGCGTGCGAATGCGCTTGCCGGTCGCGGCAAAGATCGCGTTCGCCACCGCGGCGGCGACCGGCGGAGTTGACGGCTCGCCCGCGCCGCCCCAGACCTTGCCGCCACTCGGAACGAGATGGACATCGATCCTCGGCGCCTCCGCCAGCCGCACCATACGGTAGGTGTCGAAATTGCCCTGCACCGGGACGCCATCCTTGACCGTGATCTTGCCGTAGAGCGCTGCGCTCAAGCCGAAAATCACGCCGCCTTCGGCCTGCTCGGCGATGGTCTGCGGATTGACGATGTAACGGGTATCGAGCGCGACGGTGACACGGTTGACCTTCACGTCGCCGTTTGGCGTGACGGTGACCTCGGCGACCTGCGCGCAGAGACTGCCCGTATCCTCGCAAATGGCGATGCCGCGGCCGCTGCCGCGGGGCAATGGCTTGCCCCAATCACCCTTCGCGGCGGCGGTATCCAGCACCTTGAGCCAGTCGGGCTTGCCTTCGAGCAGCTTGCGCCGCACCTGATAGGGATCGAGGTTGCCCGCCGACGCCATCTCGTCAAGAAAGCTATCGATCGCGAACACATGCTGGTTCGCGCCCGGCGCGCGCCAGAACCCCACCGGCATGTGGGTATTCTTGATCAACGCCTCGACGCGCGTGTTGGGTACGTTATAGCCGTTGCTGGCCAATCCGGCGACGGCCATGGGCTCGATCCGCGTGGCCGGAAGCGGCGTGCCGACCGTGGCAAGGATCGACGAGGTCACGACGCGCATTGACCAGGCCGCAGGCATTCCGTCGGCACCCGCACCCGCCTTGAAGGCGACCACCGCATGTGGACGGAACTTGTCCTGGCGCGTATCCTCCTCGCGCGTCCACACCAGCTTGGCCGGCCGCTGCACGGCCTTGGCGATGGCGATCGCCTGCTCGATCTCATCGCTCGCGCCGCGCCGGCCAAAACCGCCGCCGACGAACGCGTTGTGGATATAAACCTGTTCCGGCTTCAGCCCGGCGTAGCGCGCCGCTGCCTGCAGCGCCGAGTCGGCCGCCTGCGTTCCGACCCAGACATCGAGCCGGTCGGATTGCAAATTCACGGTCGCGTTCATCGGCTCCATCGGGGAATGCGACAGATAAGGTGTCTCATAGACGGCCTCGAAGGTCTTGGCCGCTCTCGACATGGCCTGATCGACGTCGCCGTCGTTGCGCGCGGTCAGCATGGGCTCGCCCAACGCCGCGCGGAACGTCTTGGAAAGCTGGTCGCTGTCGACCGTCGCGGCCTCGCCCACATCCCATTCGGGCTGCAGCCGCGCGAGAGCTTGTTTGGCACGCCAGTAGCTGCCGGTCGCGACCACCGCCACGGCGTTATCGAGCCGCACGACCTGCAGGCCCGTAGCGCCGGCAAGCGCGGAATCGTCAACGCTTTTCAGCTTGCCACCCGGTACCGGGCAAGCATTGATCGCGGCGAACACCATGCCCGGAATCTGGGCATCGATCCCGAACTTGGCCGATCCGTCGATCTTGTGAACGACGTCGACGCGCGGCATCGGCCTGCCGATGAAGGTGAACTGATCGGGCGTCTTGATCGCCGGCTCCTTGGCGAGCACCACCTTCGCGGCGTCGGCGGCGACCTCACCGAAACGCAGCGTGCGGCCCGAAGGCCCGTGGGTCACGACGCTCGAAGCGGCCGTGCATTGGGACGCCGGCACGTTCCACCGGGTCGCAGCGGCCGCGATCAGGCGCTCGCGCGCGCTGGCACCGACCTGCTGCATGTGTTTCTGCGAAGCCCTTACCGAGCGGCTGCCGTTCGAGAACATGTCGCCATAGACCTTGTTCTCGCGGATATTGCGGTTGGGCGAGGCATATTCGATCCGCACCTTCGACCAATCGCACTGCAGTTCCTCGGTAATGATCATCGGCAGCGCCGTCATGCTGCCCTGTCCCATCTCCGAGCGCTGATAGCGGATCAGTACGGAATCGTCCGGATCGATCGCGATCCACGCATCGATGTCGTGGGGGTTGTATGCATGGTCGTCGTTCCAAGGCTGCGCGACGACGCTGGCGGCCCGCGCCGAGCGCGGTGCGGCAGCGATGCCGATCGCAAAGCCGCCGGCGGCGGTCGCGGCCGTGATGATGAAATGGCGGCGGGTGAGCTTCGAAGCGGTGCGTCCGTCCATCGATTCCTCCGTTACGCTTTCATCAGGTCGGCAGCGCGATGGATGGCGCGGCGAAGCCGTTCGTAGGTTCCACAACGG
>JASHRR010000598.1 GCA_030037185.1 Xanthobacteraceae bacterium
GCAATCTCGATCGGCGTGGCGCGCACCAAGCACCTCGCGAAAATTGCCTCGCAAGTGGCCAAGCCCGACGGGCTGGTGATTGTCGATCCGCACACCGAGCTGGACTTTCTTCACGACCTGCCCGTTGAGTTGATGTGGGGCGTAGGCCCGGTCAACAAGGCGCGGCTGGCCGAGATCGGCGTGCTCACCATCGGGCAGCTTGCGAAAATATCGGCAGCGTCGCTTGAGCAGTTGCTTGGTGCTGCGGCGTCGGAGAAGCTGACGGCCCTTGCATGGAATCGCGATCCACGCGAAGTAAAGATGTATCGGCGAGCGCGGTCGGCCGGCGCACAGTCAGCGCTCGGCAGGAAGCCTGCCGAAGAGCGGATTTTCGTACCTGCACTGCGTCATCTCGCTGACCGGGTTGCCAGTCGGCTGCGGGCCAAATCCAGGCCGGGCCGGACCATTACGGTTCGGGTCCGCTTCGCCGACCTTCGCTCGGTCACTCGCTCCGTAACGCTCGATGCGCCTGTTTCGGCTACGGTAATCCTTGCCGAAGTCGCCGAGGAGCTGGTCCGCAAGGTGCTGGCGCAGCACCCTGATGAGAAGGCCATCTCGCTGCTGGCGATCTCGGTGTCGCACCTCGAGAAGCGCCGATTGGTGCAGCTCGAGCTTCCGCTCGGGCTCGAAGATGAGGAGCGCCGGCCTGGCAGCAGCAGAGGCATGGCGCGTTGGATGGCCGACTGCGCCGTTGATATCATCCGCGATCGTTTCGGATGGGAAGCGATCGGATATGGGTCAGTCGCATTGGGACTCGCACGGTCGGTACCCGACGCGTTTCGCGAACTCGCCGAAAAGGACCTTTCTGGTTTGGACGCTTGATAGGTCGCCTTCGCGTCGCCTTCGTGCTGCTGCTTTAGCGCGGCGTCGTACTGTCAGCGGTTGACGCAATGCGCATTCGTGTCCGGTCACGGAAACCGGCCTTGCGCCCGTGCTGCCCGCGCCTCATTCACACCCTCTACTTGCGAGATATCGCGATGAGTTGCGTCATTGCAGGAATAGTCTTGCATACGAATATCATTGCGCTGCTCATAGATGAACCGAGCCTGCCAGTCATTCGTGTACATGGTGGGATCGTGGATCGCAATCACGTCTTCAAGCTGGCTGTTGTTGATCCTGCGAATTCGCTCGGTTGTGACCAGTTGGTCGCTGTGCGGCAATCCGGTCGAGTCCAAGAACGTGTCTTCGTTGAAGCCGTTGCTTTCAATAACCAGAACGTCGCCTTCCCAATGGCCGACCGAATGACCATTGTAAGTCTCGAACGAGACGACATCTTCATATTTGCGGAGCGGCTTATCGAGCGCAATCACCCGCAGCTGATGATTGAGCTCATGAATCATCGTGATCTGGCCCCGGGGGAGCTGAAAGATTTCGAACGGATACGGCGTTTCGAGCACGCGCGGCACACCATCGGGTGCACACACTTTGCGTGCCCTGTCGACAAGCGTCCCGTCCCTCAGTCCCGCTTGGTTCTTCGCATATTCAACCACTCCGGCGGCGCTCAGAGGTGGATCGCCGCCGCCAAAGACCAGGATCTTGGGGCTGTAGGTCATGGCCCACCAGATGCCAGAAATGTTCCCTTCGGCACTCACGGCCGAAACCAGCAACACCGTCAGCAATCCCGCGAAACCAATGACGCCAGCAATCTCACGCAAATCTCCCATCGACCTCTCCCCAACACCATCAAACTATGCGGCTATTCTGAACCTCATTTTGTCAAGAACCAAGGGAGTTCCCGAGCTTTGCGGTCGCCGGAGCGCGGAGTCGGCCCGATCGTCGCCGACCCGGTACACCCATTCTACAATAACGCCTCCGGTACCAACGGCGGATAAGATGATTTTTCTGACAATCAACCGCTCGCTCAGCGCCGTCCGGGCAGCGGCCCTGTCGTGCCCCAGATCCAATTTCTGACACTGCACTACAATCTGATGAACAATACATTACCGATTGCCCAGGTTTTCAAACATCCCGAGGTCCGGCGCGAACGTCGCGCCGCCGACCTTTGTTCGCTGATCGGGACGACGAGCTCAGGACCGCGTGACCTCAGGGATACTTGCAGTTGAGACTGCGTGGGCAAGCGATGGCCAATCGGTAATGTACCGTCCATCTGCCAGCAATGTTCCTCGCTGTATCAACGCGCGTTGTGCTATTTCCGCGCGCTGGCCTGCGACGGTCAATGCGTCAACTAATGTTGTCACCATCCTGTCGAAGTGGGGCGATACGCGTTAAGGAGCTGCAGATGAAAAAGTTCATCGGCGTTCTCGGGGTGGCGTTAGCTGTCTCCGCCCCAGCGTTCGCGGCCGACATGCCTGTCCCGGCGCCAGCCTATAAAGCACCGCCGCCGCCGCCGCCGGTATTCAGTTGGACCGGCTGGTATATTGGTGGCAATGCCGGTTACGGTTGGGGCTCCAGCACTAATCCCAGCATTGCGACTGACCCGTTCGATTCTCTTGGCTTCGCCGGTGTCGTCACTCCAATGGGTGGCAACATGTTCCCGAGTCTGAGGCCGCAAGGTTTCATCGGCGGCGGCCAGATTGGCTACGACTGGCAAGCCACCCCCAATTGGGTGGTCGGTTTCGTCACTGATTTTCAGGGTGCCAACATCCAGGCCTCGGGCACCAATCAGCTCTCGGGCGCTCTCTCAGGAATCACCGAATCGCTGTCCCAAAGGTTGGATTACCTCGGCACTGTGCGCGCACGGACCGGAATGGCAGTCAATAACTGGCTGTTCTACGGCTCCGGCGGCTTCGCGTACGGCAACGTGCAAAGCACCATCAACTATAACGATCCTGTGTTGACCGGCGCTACCGTTACGGGATCGCAGTCCGATACGCGCGTGGGCTGGGCTGCGGGTGGCGGCGTCAACTACGCAGTGACCCCTAACTGGATCATTGGCGTTGACTACCTTCATTACGATCTCGGCCACACGAACGTCACTGGCTCAACCGTGCCCCCAGGCACCATCATACCCAACGCGAGTCTCACAGCGACCCAGGACGTTGGAGGTGACATTGTGCGCGGTGTGATCAATTACAAGTTCTAAAGTGGCGCATTTGTAGCGCTTATGAGGATTAAGGTTCCGAGCCAAGATTTCGGAACCTTAAATATTAAGGGCTGGAAGTCTTTCCCCCCAAAATCATGATGAGGGGAAAATTGGCCCGCCTTTAGTGAGCCGCGGACCATGCACAGCAAGGCAAGGTCCGGCGGTAGATGGTGTGTATGGTCGACGCTGTGCATCACACTTCGACAATCGATTAGTTTGTGCTCGCCGCCATACCACCAGCCCGCAATCGGGCACTCTAGCGAAAACCAGAAGGTTGGCAGCAGGATGATGCGCAAGACCTCACTGCTTCTCATGGGCGCCTTGGCGGGCGCCGCCGCCACGCTCGCAGCGGTTCAACCCTCGCGACTGATGCTCAGCTCGGCTCGCGCAACTCAGGCCGTCAGTTACCGCCCACTCATCTTGTTTGGTGGCGTATTCGAGCAGGTGCGCGCGCACTATGTCCAGAAGCCCGACGACGGAAAACTCATCGAATCAGCCATTGACGGCATGCTTAACGGACTCGATCCCCATTCGAGTTACTTGGACAGCAGCAGCTTCCGCGACATGGAGGCGCAAACCCGTGGTGAGTTCGGCGGACTTGGCATTGAGGTCGCGCTGGAGAACGGGTTCATCAAAGTGGTGTCGCCGATCGACGACACTCCGGCCGCCAAGGCGGGGATTAGAGCCGGCGACATTATCACCCATCTCGACGATGAGCCCGTTCAGGGCCTTACTCTCGACCAGGCGGTCGAGAAGATGCGCGGACCGGAACACAGCGCGATCCGACTCAGGATCACGCGCAAGGGCAAGGAGGCGCCAATCGAGATTGCGGTCACCCGCGCTAAAATACAAGTGCGCTCCGTGCATACCAAGGTCGAAGGCAATGATGTCGGCTATGTTCGCATCACCCAGTTCACCGAACAGACCACCAATGGCGTCAGGACGGCGATTAGACAAATCACCAGTCAAACTGCCAATGACACGCTCAAAGGC
>JASHRR010000599.1 GCA_030037185.1 Xanthobacteraceae bacterium
ACGACGAGATCGTTCGCGTCGGCAACGAGCCTGCCTTTCGTCAACGGCGGCTGATCGATAATGGCCTGGCTCCAGTATTTGACACGCCGGCGGAGTTTGCGCAGTACCTGAAGGTGCAGCGAGAGAGGAGCAGGAAACTCATTGAGGGGTCGGGATTTCAAGTGAGATAAGGCGAATTCGGCCAATGGCGCCAATGATCAGCCTAGCGGTAGCCGGCGCGCTTGAAAACCAGGCCGGGCAGGATTTTGCTGTGCAGCGGTTACATGAGGCGCATGTCCAGATCGGTCAACACCGTGCCGGGCCCTGACGGCGACAGCGTGGTCCGCGTTGGCACGCCGGCTTACCCGGCTTCCAAGCGGGCCTATTGCGACGGCGCCAGTACACGCAAAACAGTGCGGCTCCGCTCGATTTGCGGATAAAGATATCGCTCGGTCAGCCGGGCCCGCGAGCTTGGCATGTGCTCGGCAACCAATGCCCGCGCTTTCTTGCGCGCCGCCGGGTAGCGCGTCGCCCAGCCGGCGAGCCCAATTGCGAGGATTTCCGTGGACAGAATGAGTGTGGCAATCAGGACCAGGCCTTCGTTTGCTTTTTTGGCACCACGCGATGACGTCGACTTCTTGAACAGCTGCTTTAGCGTCAAATCGGCCTCGATGAACTTGTGGGTTTCCGGGTGCCACAAGATATCCGGCAGCGAGGAGAAGCCGTTGAGCTCGTGGTAACGGATGATAAGCGGCTTGCATTTCTCCACGAGAGCTTTCGGAAGAAACGAGAAGTCGATACGGCCGGGCGGCGAAGGTTGGTCCTGAACTGCTTCTTCGCCCCCACTTGTAGTCATCATAATACCGTCGAAATAGCGAGTCCCCAGTTCGCCGCCATAATACGTGTCGTTGTCGTATAAAATCGATCGCGAACAAGATCTTGTGCCATATACAAATTATATCCTGCGGGAGCTGAGGTGGGCGGCAGGTTGCGCGCGCGGCTGTCAGGCCATACGGCTCATGATTTTTCGTGCCACGGACCTTTGGCAGCCATTATTCCCGAATGAGCGACCGGCATGCTAGCATGGCTGTGGGCAATGTGCCTCGGGGAGCGCCATGGCGGCAGCCTTCAACAGGATCGTCGACATCAGTCTGGAGCTCGACGCGCGGAACTTCGCAATGCGCACGCCCGCCGGCTTCACGAAGGATCTGCAGTTCGCGATGGAGGTCCTCAAGGAGCACGATGCGCCCGGCGGAGCCGGGCAGATCGTGCGCGGCGTGCACATGCGCCTGCATGCCGGCAGTCACGTCGATGCGCCCGAGCACAATGTCCGCGGTGGTGCGCAAATCCATGAGCTTCCCCTCACGCTCTTCATCGGCGATGCGATCATTGCTGATTTGCGAGACAAGATGCCGGGCAAGGCCATTAGCGAAACCGATCTCGAAAAGGCGATTGGTTCCTGCTTACAGCAGGGCGATCGCGTTCCGTTGCGGACCGATCACAACAATTCTTACGACGGCGGCTCGGACAAATGGATGAAGGCCTCGCCGTACCTGACGATCGAAGCGACGAGATGGCTCATCCAGAAGGGCGTCGTCATCGTCGGTTACGATTTCTATCATGGCAACGACGAACCAGGTTCGCCGCGCGTGTTCCACAATTCCCGCACGCTCAGCGAACATGGCGTCATCACAATGCCCTATCTGAAGAACCTGGATCGCATCACGAAGCAGCGAGTGACTCTGATCGCCTTGCCGCTCAATATCATCGGCGCGGAAGCATCGCCGGTGCGCGCTGCCGTTCTCATGTAGGTGACTTCAGGGAATGACGTGAAACCCGTTCGATCGATTGCATTGTCGCTTTTGCTCGCAATATCGTGCACTTCTGCGCGCGCACAGGAGCGCTTTCCGTCCCGATTGATCACGATCGTCGTGCCACTCACCGCAGGAACCACCGCCGACATCCTCGCGCGCCTGTTCGCCGAGGGGCTATCGCGACGGTTCGATCAACGTGTCGTCGTCTCGAACCGGCCGGGGGCGGGCGGCCTTATTGCAGCGCAGGCGGTCGTGACCGGACCTGCCGACGGCTACACCATTCTGCTTGCCAACTCTGCCCACACGATACTGGGGGCGTTGAACAGGAACCTGACTTTCGACCCTATCGCCAGCTTCGCCGGGATCTATCTGATCGGGGAGGCGCCGGCAGTGGTGAATGTGGCCCCGTCGCTCGGCGTTCGTACACTTGCGGCGTTCATTGGGCTGGCCAAGTCAAGTCCCGGCGCCATCAACTACGGGTCGGCCGGCATCGGCACGGCGACCCATATAGCAGGCGCGCTTTTCGCTTTGCAGACCGGCACGCAGCTAGTCCACGTCCCCTACACGGTCAGTTCGACAATCATCGCGGATCTGCTCGGCGGGCGCATCCAGGCGACCTTCGCACCTGAGGCATTTACGCTGCCTCTGCTCCAGGACGGTCGGTTGCTGGCGCTGGCGGTCGCGGACGATGAGCCGATCCGGGAGCCGATTGCGATCCCTACCGCACTATCTGAGCACGTCGATTATCGCATCGCCACCTGGTACGGCTTTCTGGCTCCGGCAAAAACGCCCAGCGCCGTTCTAGCGACGCTTCACGATGCTCTCGCTGAGCTGGGCAAGGATTCCGAGATTCGTGCCGCCATGCACAAGAACGGGGTGAAGCCGCGCGGCATCGGCATCGGCGAGTTTGATCTTTACATTCGAAAGGATGTCGAGCGTCTGGCACCACTGCTGGCAACCATTGCCCGGTCGAATTGACGACCCGCGTCAACTCCATTGTGTCGGTCAAGCGGAAGGTGCTCTGCCCTCGCGGGGGTAATACTGATTGATGCCCCCACCGAATGCCGGCCTTTCCTGGCAAATGTGTCGTCGAATGATCCGGGCTTCAATCGGGCTACGCTCATGCGGAAAGCTTGGAAAATCCAGATCATGCCGGCCTCCGTTGTGTCGACGCGACAGACGACGCACTTGCACTCAAATCACCCGGACAGGCGGTCTGCCGGCTCGCAGACAGCCCTTTGCCGGTCTGTCAATCGATTCCGGTATCGCGGCCCGACGGACCTGGGGTCCCGAGGTCAAGTACGTGCCCGCCGGCATGATCGAGACTGGTGGACAAGTTGCTCCGCGCTGTGGAAGGCAAGACAGCAGCCAGGATAGGACGCTAGTCATATCGCGCCGGCGGCAATGTTGACCGTCAGGGCAAGCAACGTTGCGTTGAAGATGAACGATACCGCGCCGTGGGCGGCGACCAGACGCCGAAGCGCGCTCGAGGTCACGGCCACGTCCGAGACTTGTGAGGTCATGCCGACTACGAAGGAAAAATAAACGAAGTCCCAGTAGTCGGGAGGCTCGTCGCCTGGGAAACTCAGACCGCCCCCTTTGCGGGCCTTTTCGCTGTAGTACTCATGGGCGTAGTGGATAGCGAAAATCGTATGGGTGAATGCCCAGGACAGCAGGATCGTGATGGCCGCCAGCGCGAGGTGGGCGGGCTGACGATTGGCGCCTCCGAGTTCCGCCAGGATCGCGAGCAGACTTGCCAATGCCGACGCCACGACGAGTATCAGAATCGTGATGCGTCCTTCATCCTGATGCGCAGCTCGGCGCTTGATGTGGTTGACATCGCAATTCGTCATGAGGCGGAACGCGAGCACGAGATAGAGACCAAGCGCGATGTCCCATGCCACCAATGAACGCGTTGCCAGTCGCCATTCCGCCGGCAAAAGTGGCAACAGGACAAGGCCGAGCAGGATTGCCAGAAACAGCCGCGGCCGCGCCCGAACGACCCGTACCCATCGCTGCAGCGGATTGCGCGGCATGGCTCTCGCACCTCCTCGTCGTGCGGCTGTTTACCAGGCCGATGTTTGGGTGACTAGGGTATATGGTGTTCCGTTTGAGTTCGCGGTGACGCCTGAAAAAATCAATTACTTAGTGCAAAACTAAGCAAGAACATCTATCCTGTTCAACCGATTTCGATCAAACTCAAAGCACGCCTTCGAGTACGCGCGACGTCGGCCACGACCTTTTCGCCGAGCGCCTCCTGGCTCGCGCCGCCGATGTGCCGCCTGACTGAGCTTGCGCAGAGCCGCCTAGCTCGAGATCGACACCGGCAAGTGGCCGTTGAGCAGGCCGTAGCGAGGCTATGCGGACAAGCATCGACGTGAAGCAGGAAATCACCGGTCCCGGCGGCGGGCCTTTGCAGGTCGACGTGCTGGTCCAGCTTGGTGCTGCCGGCCATCGGCAACCACATCGGCGAGAGCGAAGTCGAACTCTGCGCGGCGACGGCGAGCGTGTGGCACGGGTTTATGCCGTCCGGTCGGCCTCACTGCACGGTTTCGCCATGGAGCGCCAGGTCGAGGCCGTCGCGCTCCACGTCCTTGGTCACCCGCAGCCCGATGAAGATGTCAACGACCTTGAGGATGATCAGCGTCACCACGCAGTCGTAGATGAACACGACGCCGATACCGATGGCCTGGTTCAGGACCTGCCCCGGATTGCCCTCAAGCAGGCCGGCCGTGCCGCCATATTGCTGGACAGCAAACACGCCGGTGAGCAGCGCGCCGGCAGCTCCGCCGACCGCGTGCACGCCGAAGGTGTCGAGCGCATCATCGTAGCCAAACATGTGCTTGAGGCCGGTGCAGCCCCAGTAGCACACGACGCCGGCCGCGACGCCGATACAGAACGAGCCGATCGGGCCGACAAAACCCGAGGCCGGCGTGATGGCGACGAGACCCGCCACGGCGCCCGAGC
>JASHRR010000600.1 GCA_030037185.1 Xanthobacteraceae bacterium
CTTCAGCGCCGCCCCACATACGGCCATCGCGGCGCGCTGCCGCAGCGATCTCGGTGCGATAGCCGATTAGAGCGGCCTTGAGCGCGGCGAGACGGGCGATCTCAGATTCAACTTCAAAAGCCCGAGCACGTCGGCGTTGCAATGTTGCGAGGATCACTGCCTTTGTTGCGCCCATTGCATCGTCGAGCCGCTCTTCGAATTGTGATCTTGCCTTGCGAAAAGTGTCGTTCAGGCTTTGAAGAATTGCCCAATGAAGATTGCCAACATTACGTCGCACGAGCTCGTTCGTCTGTCTGATCAGGCGCGCGCGGAGGCGCCTTCGACGCTGCTCCCAAGGCAGCAGACGATCGATGACCTTGCTTGGGTCCGGCATCAATGTCTCTTGAACGTGCCGAGTCACCCAATAAGGATCATTGGTCAATTCAAACGAGCTGTCCTCAGAACTCCGGTAGAACTCGGTCTCGAAGATGTTAGCTGCGGCTCTTCGTACATCATTGATCAATTCTTCGAAACGCTGCTGGTGAGCTGAAAATGCAGAATTTGCGGCCGCCGCAAAAGAATCGATGAATCGCTCACGAGCTGCCTCAAAGATCGTCTCAATCGCAGCCCCAAGCACGTTTTGCACCCCCTCGATCCGCTTTGGTGACCAGGCTGAAAGGAGTTCCCGATCAATGACCTTCGACAATTCGGCGCACACGTCCTCATACAGTCCGTCCGCTCGGGACCTCAAGTCCGCGAGCAAGCGACGTTGCTCGCCGGTCAAAAGATCATCGACTGTCCGTCTCTGTCCTTCGATGGAACTCAGCGCCCGCTCGAATAGCTGTGACTTCGAAGACAACTCGCCTAGCGGCATTTCAAGCGTCTTCATCCGCAAATCGGTTTCCGCGGCTGCCGCCGCGAGAATGTCCTCGGCCTTCCCTGATATCGCCCGCGTCAATGTTTCGGTCTTCTCTGCAGACAAATACTCCGTCAGATAGTCCTCGATTGCGCCAAGTCCGCTTGAGTCGATTTCATTCCGATTGCCGAGACGTTTGCCATCCAACCCATCCCGCGCCGAGACGGTGAAAATAATCGAGCCCGAAGACCAAAGACCATTCTTTTTCAATACATCGCGTAAGAAGTCAACCAGGCGCGCCCGCTCTTCAACGCGCACATAGTCAGCTTTATTCATTATGAACAAAATCTTGGCGACCTTCGAGTCGAGGTAGCGCAGATAGTCGAGTTCGGTTTCGGTGACCGGCGGGTCGGGCGATACGACAAAGACTGCCGCGTCGCATTCCGCGACAACTCGGAGAGCCGCTTCGGTATTGTGCCGAAAGGTGGAACCAACGCCAGGGGTGTCAATCAACACTGTGCTGTCCGCAAGTACGGGTGCGGGATAAGAGACCTCCACGCGATCGACGCGAAGCCCATTTTTCGGATTTGCGTCCTCTGCGACAAAGCGAAATAGAAATTCTCTAATTGCATCAGGGTCGTCGGCCGATAACTCCTCCGCGGGACGATTATCGGCAAAACGAACGCGCACAGACGCCGACGATTGCCAAGAAATGAAAATGGGCACCGCCGTCACTGGTACGATCCCCACTGGCAGAAGCGGAGCACCGAGCAGTGCATTGATGAAGGTGCTCTTGCCGCGTTTGAATTGACCAAGCACGGCCAACTGAAGCTGACTGTGCCGAAGACGTTCGCGCAGCGAATCAAATCGGGTAATGAACGACGCGTTCTCTATAGCCGCATCTCTAAGGGTGACTGCTGCATGGTCCAAACACGCAGAGAGGCAGAGGAAGTGTGTGCGCTCGATCCTTCCGTCGGCATCGTCCATCGTCGCTTCCGCGCAACGGCCCGTCTTGACGAACTCTGTCAATGCGATCGGTCGCTCATTACTTTGCAGATTCAGAGCGTGTTCGGCCGAACCCCGGCCGTCTTTGACAGAGGTGCCCATCGATCCTAGCCTCGCTTCGCCTGGCGGCGTCACGTCTATCGGTCGCCCCTTTTGGCTTCGTGCCAGAGCGCGCGCGACGTCCGGATTCGGGAGAAATGCGGGTGCAAGAACGCCCCGAACCGCCAGATATCACGCGGTAGGAGCCATCAGCCTTGCGGCGGTTTACGGGGGCACTCCATCCCCGACGATCGACTAGCATAAGCCTCAGGCGCGAAACTAGCAAGCCAGAGCTCTGCTGCCCACCAATACCTAACCATTTCGGGCGCAAAATTGTTCCTCAGAGCGGAACTCAATAGACCGCCCGGCCGCCCCCAGGCGTTCCCCTAAGGACGGAGACAGGCGTGGACCGACAAGTGAACCGCCGCCAAAAATGCCTGGTGGCAATAGGGTTTCAGAACAGCTCGTACGCCAGTACGGGCCAGGGTGTTCAATAGTTCGGCTTCCTCGGCGGTGCCGTGTGTGGCGTACACGCTCCAATGGCTCGGTCGGACTAGCGCACGACGTCTTCCAGCTGAACCGGACACAACCCTGGGATCGACAAGATTAACGTTCGCACCAGGAGGAAAGTGCTTCTGCGCAGTCGACAAACAACGGTTAGGACTTTTCCCGGCGGGTGATCTCACCGCGCGCCTGCAAAAGTCGGTCAATTTTCGCCCATCGCGATGGCTCTTGTGCTCAACGAGACTGATGACTAGATTCAACACGGGAAGGAGTCCCCCCGGAACCGCCAAATAGGCTGATGACTCCTGCTGCTTAGTAGCAATGCAGCGGGGTCGCTTATCCACACTCCGCTGCGTTGTTTGGCCGACAGTTGGCGACGGAGGGGTAGTGAGCGCACAGCACCAAGCTACGGCATCGACGCCGGGGCATTTTCGCCACCGCATTATCGACGCGGCATCAGCTGAGCACCCTTTAAAAACACGCAAGATGACGTTAGGGGAGCGGATTGCCCTCTGGCTGCGGGAAGTTCGCGGAGCTTATTGTGACGATTGCATTATGAAAGAATTCAAGCTGCCTCGCCGTCGACAGGTCAATCACCTCACGAATGCGCTTTCAGCCACCAGCAACTTCTACCGCGAGAAAGGCACGTGCAGGCTTTGCGGTGCCGACAGGAAGGTTATAGCCGTAATCTAGGGACTGGCGCGGGACGGGAGCGCGTCAAATGGAACAGCATGTGCCATCATGGGTCGAATCGCGTACTCGGCACGCATGCATGGTGCCTTACAAATTTCGGTATTGCCCCCGCTGCAG
>JASHRR010000601.1 GCA_030037185.1 Xanthobacteraceae bacterium
CAGCTCGGGCTCGTGCGAGAAGCGCCGCGAGTGCTGTTGTGCGCTGACGGTTGGCTGTGAGAAGCGGAAGTTCATCCACATGTTGCCGCCGGAGCCAGTGGCATAGGGCATCATGCCGTCAAACACGATGCGGTTTGACTCGTCCTGATTGAAGCCATAGCGGACAAAATCGCGCTGCACGCGACCGCCCTGCGAGCGCCCCCAGCTATAGACCGCCTCGAGGTTCGCGGACCCGCGCTCCTCACCGAGGCGGACGCGCAAGCCGGTCATCGCCAGCGGATTGGGATTTCCGAAATCGTCCTTCTGCGCATATTTCAGGAACGAGACGAAATCGCGGGTGGCGCTATGGCCGATGCCCATGACTTTCGGATCCTTCGCCTCGTAGACGAATTCGTAGATCCATTCGGCGCGCACGGGCGCGCGCACCGCGATTTCACGCTCGTTGGCCCAACTCCACTCCGCGACCGCAATTTTTGCGTCGGTTTGCCGCTGACGTAGCGTCAACTTGCCATTGGTCGGCATTGTGGTGCTGGCCGGGTAGGGCAGTCGGAACTGTATGTCATCGCTCGTGCGGGGGATAAGTTCGGCAACGACCTCCCCGGTGATCGACGTTCCCTCGGCCTTGCGGGCAACCGGCAGCGTGATGCTCATCTTGTGAGGCCCGACCGCAACGTCGCCGGCCCAGCCGTTCCAGGCAACACTATAGCCCGAGCGCATCAGGAAGCCACTGCCGAAATCTGCGGCCGTCGTCGGGTCGTTGGATTCCTTGCCGTCGTTGAACCATTGGAGAATGCGCTTGTTGCCGCGATTCCCGAAATCATAAAAAAGTCTGCGGTTGCCTTTAGCAAGGTCGAGTGGCCGCAGAACATAAAACGTCGAGGTGTAGCGCACTTTGCCATCGGAGCGGGGAGCGAGATCGATATCCGCAATCGCCGCATTGTGCAGATCGTAAGGGTCGAGTTCGCCGTCGAAAGTGCCCGAAATTTTCAGATAAGGCCCGGTCGCACCGAAAGCAGGTAGATCGACAACGGTGGTCGTATCGGCATTGATCCGCACGAGGCGCGCCTCTGCGCACCCGCAAATGCCGGTGGTCGCAGCGCCCGCCAAGACCACCGCCGCAACGGCGGAGCGACCCGAGGCTAGCGAATAGCCGACTGCCCGTGCATCCATGGTTGTCCTCCATTATCTCATCCACAGTGTTTCCGCATAGAGTAGAACTGTCATTGGCAGCGAGTAAACTGGCAGCATGCTGCGCCTGGAGGATGAGGTCGATCGTTCAATCCTGTTCGGCAGCACCAGGAAACCCCATTCCACCTTGCGTCCGCCAGCAGCTTTTTTCCGCGCGGCCGGCTCCAGCCGAGAATCTGGCGCCATCTGTCTGATT
Organism: Xanthobacteraceae bacterium; assembly: GCA_030037185.1. The sequence continues at coordinate 1,385 of JASHRR010000601.1, forward strand.
TCGTCTGCCATTCGGCCAGGCGGCACCAGACGCGCGCGCGTTTGTCAGCCAGACAAGCGCCCTCCGGACGCCCGCACCGGAGGCGAAGGGGAGTTGGGGCACGCAGCCAAGCGGACGCCTCGGCGGCCGTCCCATAGCCCCACGCACCATGCCGGGCGTCGACCATCGACCATCGCGCAATGTCACCGGGTACGCGATTACGACCCGCCCATCCCCGATTATTTCCAAAAAACCGAAAAGCAATGAGAGTGAAGCCGATGTGCGGCCCGACCGAAGCGAACCACCGTAGCCCGGTGCTTCCATCTCGTCTCCGCGAGGCGGTCGAGCGGCTTCATGGGCCAACTGCCATTGTGCTGGCAGCGTTCAGGACCGGTTGATCTCTAAATGATGAGAGTGGCGAGCACTCCGGCGTCGTCCGAGTTTTCTCACTGAAATGCGGATACCCCTCTCGTACGTGTCCAGGCGCCAATCGTAGGAGCCGCCACCTTTTCAGATGCGCACCGCTGCGGTACCGGGTGCGCCCGTTGGCGCTTCAAGCGAGGACAGTCATCAACCGATAGTTTTTTTAATCAAAAAAGCCATCCACTACTACGGGTTACTATGGCCTTGTTTGCACTCGCTACCGTTATGCTTTGACTCGCCCGGTGCGCGGCTTTAGCTTAGCGATGAAACCCGCCCGGTGTCGGTCCAACCCGGGCCGGGCCTTTTTCAAGCCCGTAATCCGCTATCGAATCAATGCTCGAGTAAGAATTGACATGCGCGAGGCGGAAAGATTTTCCGCGCTGATAGGCGACATCTACGATGCGGCGCTGGACCCGACGCGGTGGGTCAACGTGCTGACGCAAGCCGCACACTTTGTCGGCGGCCCGGCGGCAGGGCTCCATTCGACGGACGTTGCCAATAAAGCCGCGACCGTCGCCTATCTGTACGGCATGGACCCTCGATACGAGAAACTCTATCTCGACAAATACATCAAGTTCGACCCGGCGATGATCGGCTACAGCTTTTCGGAGATCGGGGCTCCGATCGCCGCTGGTGATCTCCTTCGCTATGATGAATTTCTCGAAACGCGCTTTCACCGGGAATGGATGCGTCCACAAGGACTAGCGGACTGCCTGCACGCAATATTGGACAAGTCGGCGACGAGCGTTGCCGTGCTCAGCATATCCCGTGATGAGCCTTGCGATCCCGACCACGAAGCGCGTCGACGCATGTGGCTCATCGTCCCCCATATTCGACGCGCCGTGCTAATCGGCAACGCGATCAGCCTGAAGAAGACGCAAGCCGCGACCTTCGCCGACGCCCTTGATAGCCTCAGCGGCGGCATGTTTTTGGTCGAGGCAAGCGGCCGCCTGGTGCACGCCAATGCAGCGGGCCAGGTCATGCTCAACGAGGCCGATATCCTCCGCATGTCGAGCGGACGACTGACGACCGGCGATCGGCACGCGGCCCGGATGTTGGCCGACACATTTGCGAGTGCCGGGGACGGCGATACGGCAATCGGTGCCAAAGGAATCGCGATGCCGCTGGTCGCGCGCGACGGCGAGCCGTACGTCGCACATGTGCTCCCGCTGACATCGGGGGACCGGCGAAGAGCCGACGCAGGCCACGCCGCCGTTGCAGCTCTGTTCGTGCACAAGGTGGCACTCGGCGCGCACGCCACTGAGGCAATCGCAAAGGCCTATAAGCTCACGCCGAGCGAACTGCGCGTTCTGCTCGCCGTGGTCGAGGTCGGCGGCGTTCGCGAGGTCGCGGAGGCGCTGGGGGTCGCCGAAACCACCATCAAGACGCATCTCGGCCGCCTTTACCAAAAAATCGGCGCCAGGCGTCAGGCCGACCTCGTCAAGGTCGTTGCAGGCTTCTCCAATCCGTTCCACGGCTGATCCGCTCGTAGGCTGGCCCGCTTATCCTCACCGCGGCAGGGCCGGTGAGCCTAGTACCGCAAGGTCGGGCCGAGCACCCACACCCGTTGAACTTTCTCGTGTTGTCCGCTTCTCCTCCGAACAG
>JASHRR010000602.1 GCA_030037185.1 Xanthobacteraceae bacterium
CGTCTCGGGACGGATGATGGTCAGAACCTGAAGGATCGACGGAAACCAGCGGTAAAGCACGATCAGCAACCGGCGATCCTTGTTCGTGAGCCGGACACGGCCCTGGAGCCTGCGCCGCAAAACAGTTAACTGATGCCGAAGTACCGCGTTCTCAGCCTCAAGCCTCATCTTCGACTTAATTGGCGCGGCCAAGACAGCCAGGACGAAACACAGAAGCCCGATCATTCCGCTAGCTTAAGCGATTCCATCACGTCATCAACTCGGATGAGGTTTTCGGTACACACAGCGGTCGCGCTACCAAAGGGTTGCGAATGCCGGCGAAATGGTTACGGCCGCAACACGTCGACTTTCAAGTCGAACACGATGTGTGAGGTAGCGATCCGGCGAGAAGAAAATCTTTTGCCGGCAGAGCAATCCTCCTCACCCGGTCACGGTGACGATTTGCGGAAGGGGCGGACCGGCTTGTTCAGGCTCGCTCGTTTGGGGCCGGAGCAACGCGCGGTTCGCCTCCTGGCAGAGCCATTCTTCGGCGCGCGCATAGCTCCAGCCATTCTCATCATGCAGCGTGAACAGTCCCGAATAGCCGAAGTAGAACCACAGCACGTCAACCGCCTGATCGGCGTCCAGTCCGTGACGCAATGCGCCGAGTTCCGCGATACGACGGCTCACCGACGCCAGAGCGCCACGGTATTGGGCGGTCACGGCGTCCAGGATCTCCGCCGCGGTCTTGTCGTGCGGCGCCGTGTTGAGCATCAGACGCATGATTTCACCGAAATCCTCCCTCATGCTTCGGCATGCGCTGGCAAGAAGGCGAAGGATCGCTACCGGGTCGTCCATCGTGCGGATGCGCGAAACGGCGGCGTCTACGGCCGCATCGCAGCCGGCGGAGTCAATCACAGCAAGGAGCAGACCGTGTTTGCCGCCCGACACGGCATAGACGGTTGCGGGAGAGACCCGGGCGCGCGCCGCGATCTCGTCGACTTTCGTTGAAAAAAAGCCCTGCTTGCTGAAGAGTTCGCGCGCCGCTGCAACGATCGCCTGACGGGTGGCTTCCGCATACTCTTCGCGACGGCTGACCGGGGGAATCAGCTGCGCCATGAAACCCCTCCACTTTCAGGCTTCACTCCCGACGCTAGAGCTGCACTCTAGTCAACATTTTGTGACTCGAACGGATGAAGCTTACATCTATAAACGCATTATTGCCAGCGGACCGCGACGCTATGCCTCCGGTTCTCCATTGGGCTCGGATGGGCGGGCCGCCTGACTAGCGGGATGACGAGCGATCATGCAATATATTGGTGATCGAGATGAATTTCCTGCTGGCAGCCAGCCGCGCGACGCCGCTTCGGACTTCAATGCGGCTCGCATTCTGATCGTTGACGACGATCCCGGCATGCAGCAGATGATGGTCAGCTATTTTCGCGAACAGAATGTACATGCCGTTTCGGCTGCGGGGCGGCAGGAGATGCTGCGCCACCTTGCCGTAACGGACCCCAGCGTGGTGATCCTTGATTTGCGCCTTGGCGACGAAGACGGCCTTGATCTTCTTCGCGAAATCAGGTCCCGGTCTGATGTTCCGGTTATCATCACGACGGGACACCGGCGCGACGACGTTGATCGGATCGTCGGCCTGGAGCTCGGCGCCGACGACTATGTCACCAAGCCGTTCAACCCGCGAGAACTGCTGGCGCGCATGCGCGCGGTGTTGCGACGGCAGGACATGGCGCGCGCAGTGTCGCTGCGGGATCCGGAGCGCGGCGGATTTAGGTTCGACGGCTGGCAACTGGAGCGGCGGACGCGGCGCCTCACCGACCGGCAGGGGAACCCGGTACCGCTGACGAAGGGCGAATATGCCCTGCTCATCGCGTTTCTCGATGCGCCTCAGCGCCCATTGACTCGCGAGTATCTGCTGCAGGCGACGCGCGTGCATGAAGACATCTTCGATCGCAGCATCGACGTGCAGGTCCTGCGACTACGACGAAAGCTGGAGCCTGTGCCGACGGCGCCGCGCCATATCCATACTGAGCGCGGCGTCGGCTATGTTTTCGCAACGCGGGTCGAACGGTTCTGAGCCGGGGGCGATCGTGATGTCGCGCCCGCGCCAAAGCGTGATTGCCGTCGCAACCGTTCGATTTGGTGTGGCGCTCATCTTTTCTATCGCAACGGTACTCATCACCGCTCTGGAATTACCGATCCAGGTTGCCGCGGAAGCGGCCGACGACGAGCCGATTACCCCCATCCCGGCACCTCCCGTCGCCGATCCACGGAAGCTGGCGCTCGGTGAACGGCTGTTCCATGATGCCCAGCTGTCATCTGGAGACCGAGGTCGTCCATGCTCGTCCTGCCACGACACCCGCTCCAACGGCGCAGACGCTGCCAGGCGCACGGTAGACCACGATGGCGCTGAACTGACGTTCAATACCAGCACTGTCTTCAACGCAGCGCTGAGCTTCCGGCTCGGCTGGACGGGAAAATTCCGTTCCTTCGAAGCGCATGCTGCTGCGTTGCTCGATGGGGGCGGTGTCATGCGGGCGACGGTCGCGCAGGTCGTCGACCGGCTTGGTAGCGACGCGGAAACATCCGGCCAGTTTCGTGAGGCCTATGGCCATGGTCCTGACCGCGCGAGCCTACTGGACGCGATCGCAACCTATGAGAGATCGCTGCTCACGCCGGGGAGCCGGTTTGACCGCTGGCTCGGCGGGGATACCGCCGCTCTCTCCGACGAGGAGATGCGTGGCTATCGACTGTTCAAGTCACTCGGCTGCGTATCCTGCCACCAGGGGGTGAACGTCGGCGGAAACCTGTTCGAACGACAGGGGATCTTCCATCCGCTCACGTCGCCCAACCCCGGCACCCTGCGCGTCCCCAGTCTTCGCAACGTAGCGACGACGGCGCCCTATTTCCACGACGGCAGCGCGCCGACTCTTGAGGACGCCGTCCGGCGGATGGCTGCCGCCCAGATCAACCGTACGCTGTCCGAGCCGCAGGTCGGGGCAATCGTCGCCTTTCTCCACACCCTGACAGGCAACTACCGCGGCAATCCGGTGACGGCGGCATCGCCATGAAGATCGGGCTCACGCTGACGGCTCTGTTGCTCCTTTTTGCTCTCCTGACGGGGGTGCTGCTTCGCGGGATGAATCTGGATGCCGAACGATTCGATAGCGCGCTGGTTGCGCTCGACCGATTCGCCGCAGGTGAAACCGCCTTGCAGCGCGATGTGCTGAGGGCCCGCGCCGGCATGCTGCGCAATTACGATCCCATGGTTAAGGACACGAATTCGCTCGATGCCGCACTTGACGAGTTGACGCAGGTCGCAGCTCTTTATCCCGACACCCGACCCGCGATTGAACAGCTTTCATCGTCGCTCGGCGCGCAGGAGGAGCTGGTCGAGCAGTTCAAGAGCGACAACGCCTTGCTGCAAAATTCGCTCGCGTATTTTGAGCTGTTCAGCAATCAAGTGATGACATCCGGTCGAGACGAGCCGGCCATGCGCGCGACCGGAGCACTGGCGAGCGCGATGCTCAATCTGTTGCTGGATACGTCGCAGGCTGCGACGCGCGACGTCTCGAATCATCTGGACAGGCTCGCCGCTCAGTCTTCTTCGCCGGGCGACGGTGACACGGTCGAAGCGCTGCTCGCGCATGGACGGTTATTGCGCGACCTCCTGCCAGGGATCGACGGGACATTAAAGATGTTATTGCAAGTCCCGAACGAGAGTGAACTGGAGGCCGTACGCAACACAATCCTCGCCGTTCGAACCGCAGCACGGGAGAGCGCGCGGCATTTCCGGCTGATCCTATACGGGACGTCACTTCTTCTGCTCGGGCTGCTGATTCACCTCGGGCTGCAACTGCGCCGCCGCGCCGTGAGATTGCGCCAGCGGGCGGCATTGGAGCACCTGATTGCTGCGATTTCAACTCGCTTTATCAATGCCGCTCCAATCGACATCAATGCACCGATTGAGGAGGCACTTACTGGCCTGGCACGTCATATTGGCGCGGACCGCGCGTACTTCGTGGAAACCGGCGCGGAGGGTGTCCGTACCTGGCGCCACGGAAGCGGCCCCTGGCCGGCGGATTGGCCGCGTGGGGCGCTGGATCTTGCCGCCCATTTCAAAGCAAATTCGACTGGAACTATCCATGTCAGACGGGTCGACCGCCTGCCACCTGGCGTTGGCCGGGAGACTCTCGGCAGCGCCGGCGTTAGCAGCTGGGTCTGTGTGCCGCCTGCAGGCGAAGACACGGTTCGAAGCGTGCTCGGCTTCGATGCGGTCCGCGTCTGCTTCACTGCATCGAGCGAGGAGCTTGGCGTGCTGCCGATGGCGCGAAACACCATCCGCGGCGCGATCAGGCGGAATTCTCTCCTGCAGGCACGAAGGCGTCTGGAGAAGCATCTTGACCAGGCGCGGCGCATGGAGACCGTCGGCGCGCTTGCGAGCGGCGTTGCGCACAATTTTAACAATATTATCGGCGCCATTATCGGCCACGCGGAGTTGGCAGAAGCGCGGCTGTCATCGGATAACGGCCCGGCGGCGCGCAATCTGGACGCAATCCGCCGCGCGAGCGAGCGTGCGCGGGACCTCATTGATCGGATCCTCGTGTTCGGGCGTCATCGGGAAGGCCGCCGCCGCCCGGTCGATGTATCTGCGCTGATTGCCGAGGCCGGAGCCCTGTTGCGTGCATCGTTGCCGGGAACGGTCGACCTCGTGATGCCGCCGCAGGAGCCGGTCGTCGTTTCCGGTGAGCCGGCCCAGTTGCAACAGGTGATCATCAATCTGTGCAACAATGCCGCGCAGGCGATGAATTATTCCGGGCCCGTCGAACTCACGATGGACGTTCATGACGTCGCCTCAGCGCGGTCGCTCTCGCAGGGAGAACTGGCACGCGGTCGATACGTGCGCATCGTCGTGATTGACGGCGGACGGGGGATTGACGCCGCAGCACTTGGACGGATTTTCGAGCCGTTTTTCACGACGCGGGAGGAAGGAAACGGTCTCGGACTGGCGACGGTCCGCGAGATCGTCGACGATCATGGCGGAGCAATGAATGTCTGGAGCCGCCCAGGTTCAGGAAGCCGTTTTGAGGTCTGGTTGCCCTGCATGCAGGCGGCCAGCGTGCCGGACCCGCCTACCCTGGAGATTACGACAGGGCGCGGGGAGACGCTGCTGCTGGTCGATGACGACGCCGAGCGGTTGCTCCGGGACGAAGAGATACTTGCTGCGCTCGGATATGAGCCGGTCGGCTTTACGGCGGCGGCCGACGCCCTTGCGGCATGCAAATCAAGGCCCGAGCGGTTCGACGCCGCGGTCGTCGTGCTCTGCGATCGCGACGCCGAAGCGCTGGAATTTGCCACGGTACTCCGCGCGCTCGCTCCCGATCTGCCGATCGTGTTCGCGGCCGGCACGGCCGATGATATTGTTGCCGATAATCTGGCCGCCGTCGGCGTGTCGGAGATCATTCATCGACCGCTCAATTCTGCTGAGATTGCTTCTGCGCTGATGCGCTGTCTGGCCCCGCTTCAGAACAAGGTCCTTCAGCACGACAAGCATAGATCAGCCGCGCTACAAACGTAGGCGCTTTCGCGTCGTCCGAAATGGCCGCGTAACACGCAGGCCCCCGCGTCTCCCGCCGCTCACACATTCGCGAGAGACACAAATGACACCATTAGCAGCACTACATCATCAAGTCGCGAACAATCCGGATCGCGTAGCGTTCATTGATGGCGATCATCGGTGGACCTATGAGCGGTTCGCGCAGCAAGCCCGGCGCGTAGCGCGCGGATTGCTTGATCGCGGTATCAGAACGGGCGATCGGATCGTCCTCGACATGCCGAAGCGGTCCGAACTGGCTGTTGCTCTTTACGCCTGCTTTCATGTTGGGGCCATCGCGGCGCCGATGAATATCAGGCTCAAAGCCGCCGAACTAGCCCCACTCCTGCAGCGATTGCGGCCCGCTCTCTACATCGGCCTCGCCTCGATGTCCGACGTGACGCGGGCGATAGACACGTCGATCTTGCCGCTGGACCGGCGCTTTGTTGCCGGGATTGCCGGGGAAGGGTAGTACGAGCAACCGTGGGAGAAGCTGCTGAGCGACGAAGGCTTAGTCTCCCTCACCCCGGATATGCATTCGCACGCGGTGCTGCTTGGCACCTCGGGGACGACCGGGGTTGCCAAATTCGTCGTCCATACCGCGGCGACTCTCGGGGCGGCGGCGGATCTGATAGTGAATTGGGGGATCCACGAAAGGCAGCGGGCGCTTCCTGCCCATGGACCATGCCAGCGGTCTCTCTGTCTTCATCACCTGTATCCGCTTCGGCGTCAGTATGATTATGCTCGAACGCTTCGACCCCGATGCCGTGCTGGACGCTATCGAAAAGCATCGATGCGATTGGCTGGGCGGTCTTCCGTTCATGTACGATTCGCCGTTGAAATCCCACGCCGGCAGGCCGCGCAACATAGAGTCGCTACGGTTTTGCGGTACAGGCGGCGATGTCTGCCCGCTGCAGTTTCAGATCGACTTCCCCCGTGTGTTCAGAGTTGCACTTGTCTGCATCTCGGCTTGCACCGAGGTCTTGGGCTCACTGACCTATGGTTTGGAATCCGGAGCGGTGAGCCGCGTCAACGAGGGCGCCGAGGTGCGAGTCGTGGATGACGCCGGCGCTCCGTGCCGCCGGGCGAAATCGGCGACTGCTGGTGCGCGGCCCCAACGTGTCAGCATCGGCTACTGGGCCGGGCCCGATGCCATCGAGAATGCACTGGAGCGTGGCTGGTATCGCACCGGCGACCTGATGCGGTCGGACGAGAAAGGCAACCTGTCGTTCGTCTCCCGCAAGAAGGACCTCATCATTCGCGGGGGATCGAATATCTCGCCCGTCGAGGTCGAGCGCGTCCTCGCCGCCCATCCCGCCGTCATCGACGCTGCCGTCGTGGGGCTGCCGGATGAACTCCTTGGGCGGCGTGTTGACACGGTCACCACGGGCGGATGGCAGTCAAGTTAGGACCAATGGCCTCGACTTCGCGCTGCTCGCGACTGAGCCTTGCGAAGCCGCTCATCGATCGGGATGCGTTCCGAGACCACCTGCGAACTTGATGCGACGAGTGGCGGGACGGGCAAGCCGCCAATATGCAATCAATGCAAGCACCGAAGAGGCGAACATTACAGCCGCCATCGAAAGCGCCGATCGGCCATCGAACAGGACCGCAACCAATCCGCTGGATAGCGCGCCGGCGATCATCTGAATGCTTCCGGCCGCCGCGCCGACGGCTCCGGCGATATCGGGCAATGGCAGCATCGCTGCGTTCAATATGTTCGGCATAGCCATGCCGAAGCTCAGCGCTACTACGATCAAGAGCGCGGCAATCAGGGGCGGTGGCGTCCATCCGCCCAGCGTCATCGCGAGCAACGTCGATGCGGCGACCGCCGACAGTGCGAGACCGATCGCCACAACCTGGGCAGGCGATACGCCACGGGAACCGAGGGAGCCATCGAGGAGGGCGCCGCTCATCACTGCCGCGGAACAGGCACTGAAAATCAGGCCATACCGGTTCGCCGTCAGTCCCGCGACGTCAATGAAAAAGAACGAGGACCCCGTGACATAGGCAAACACCGTTGCGCCGCCGGCGGCGCCGACCAGAATGTATGCGGCCGAGACGCGATGCGTCAGAACGCGAAGATAGGAGCGCACTACGGCGGCCAGCCCAAGGCGGTTGACCGGATCGATCCTTGCGCTCTCGGTAAATCCGAGCAACACGGCCAACAGGAGCATGCAGCCTATCATGGCCTGGATCGCGTAGATCAGCCGCCAGCTCCCGAGCGCTAGCAGCGCGGCGCCCGCGGTCGGCGCGATGATGGTCACCACATTGATCGCGATCACGACGTTGGCGATCTTGGCGCGCGCGGTCGTCTCGCTGAACAGGTCGCGGATGATGGCAAAGGTCATCGCTGTGCTGGCGGCGCCGACGCCCTGGACAAAGCGGCAGATCAGAAGCACAGGCAGCGACGGCGCAACCGCGCAGGCCATGCTCGCGACAACAAAAAGTCCGACACCAAACACGACGATTGGTTTGCGGCCGAACCGGTCAGAGATGGGTCCGTAGAGGAGCGGCGCGGCGGCGAGGCTGGACATAAAGGCGCTCACCGTCAAGCCGACATCCGAGGCGCTCGTGCCCAGCGAGGCGCCAGTCGCCGCAAGGGCTGGCAGACTGATGTCGATGCCAGAATACGGCACGGCCGCGAGAAAGCCGAGCAGCAGCGTGAAGGCAAAGGAGGTTGGCTGTATTTGCATGACAGCAACTTTCAATACTTCGGATGTGTCCACGTGGGAATTAGGGTGATCGCGAAGGAGAAGAGAGACCTCTCCTCCTTCGCAACCGCCCGACAATTCGAGACAGATCGCTACAGGCGAGCGACGCGCCGGGCGTGAGTTGTGACCCTGGCGCCGGCTCGCACCGCGGGCCCTTCACCGGCAACGACCTGGTTGATGATCCGAATGATCTCGGATCGGGTATCGATGCCGGCGAACTCGCTGGCCATTTGCAAGGCACGCAGGCGATAGGCGGGCCGATCGAGCACGGTACGCACCGCTTTGCGCAGCGCTTCCCGCGTTGGCTCATTGTTTGCGAGATTGATCCCGACACCGGACCATGCAACGCGCGCATTGACGTCCGCCTTGTCTTCGGTCAGTCCCGCGGTGACCAGCGGAATGCCAAAGCTCATGGCCTGGTTGACGCTGCCATAGCCGCCGTTGGTCACAAGCACGTTGACCCGGGGCAACAGCCATTCGAACGGCAAGAAGCTAGCGACCCGGGCGTTGGACGGAATTTGACCGGGGATCGCCTCGACAGGCCGCCCGCCCGCGGTGGCGACCACGAGCACGTCGGGCTCATTGGCGAGTGCCGCCAGCGTCGGGACAACCAGCAAGTCGAAATTATGATTCGCTACCGTGCCCTGCGTCACCAGCACCACCTTGCGCGAGCCGTCGAGCTCATCGGCCCAGGGTGGCAGCGGAACCTGGCCGGGAATGATCGGAGGTGTACCGACGAAATGCACGGACGGAGGCATCTCGCGCGGAAATTCGAAGCTCGGCACCGACAATTGCATGCAGGCGTCGGCGAGTTCGAGGGTCGAATGGAGCAATGGCGTCGATATCCGGCCGGTGCCCAGGCCCTTCAGCACCTGATTGGTGCGATGAATCACGGGCCGATCCACTGCGTCATCATAGTCTCGGGCGACGGCTGCGTATTCCGCGCGCTGCTCCGCCGTCGTCGCGGGCGGCAAACCAAGAAAATTCGGCGCGCCGTCTTTCCTTGCCCAATGCAGAAATGATGTGCCGCAGACAACAACCGGAGGCCGCTCCGCCCGCGATCCCAGCAGCATCGGCAATAGGCCGAAGAACATGTCGTCGCCGACAATGACGTCGGCTGGAAATTTATGCAGGGACTGCTGCAGGCCCTGGTGCTGCGCCGGGATGGCGTCGACAAGGAGCCGCTCGCAGCCGACGCGCAGCCACTCAAACCCCGGCGGGATGGTCTTGAGCTCGGGAACCACCGAGAGAATATCCCCCGGATCGAAATCTGCGCCGGAGGGAAGAGCAAAGAAGCTGGTTCCGCTACTTTCGATTCGGTCGCGAAAAGCGGTGCCCGTCAGGAAAGCGACCTCGTGGCCTTCGCCGAGCAGGATGCGCGTGATCGCAAGCAGCGGATTGAGATGTCCGGTCGCTGGCATCGAAGGGACGAGAATTTTCATATGGCAGATCCTCTGATTGTGGGAGCGACCGCTCGCACTGGTGGGCGCTCGACAGAACAGAGGGAATTACCGATATCGTCGTTACGCGTTGATTTCCGCCCAGGACCAAATGGTTACGACCGCAACGCATCATGGCTTTGCCAGGACCCGGGTGAGCCGTTGATTGATCGACACGAGGGCAGCAGCCCGTGAAGCAATCGTCCGTGCGCCAGCAATGTCTCGACGGAGCTTCCCAGCCCCACTTGGCTCGCCTGCCCGTCGAGTTCATCGAGTCGGTCCTGGACCTCGCGCACCAAGCCCGACGACGTGTCGAGGGTCAGATGCAGGATTGCGGCCGCGGCTGCAGCGATCGCCACATCGAGGTACGGCAAATCTGACCGCAGGCGGAAGCGTCCGAAGAAGGCCAGCGAATTCTCGAGCAAGGCGTTGCCGCTCTTGAAGTGCTCAACCAGCTCTTGCTGGCGATCGACGGATGCGGCCAGCCGATCGACGGCCGCATTCGTCGCCGCATCGATCGCGGATCTGGCGCGCAGGCGGTCGAGCGAATCGCGCAGCGCGTCGATTTCCCTCACCAGCGGATCATAGTTGCGCAGCGTGCCGGCGCGTCCCGTGAAGACATCGCGATATAGTGCGTCCTCGATCGTGGCAAAGTGATCAAGCTCGACGAGCGCGCGATCGAAAAGCTCGGGTTGGAGATCGACCGCGCGCAGCGACAGCCATCAAGAGCAAGACCAGCGCGACGACGATCGCGATGGCTTGAGCTGCTCTCACGGCGCGGCTCCGCTAACGGGGGAACCGCGATAGTTCCCGGTCAGCGTCTGCAGAATGGCGACGAGAGAGGTCATTTGCTGGTCGGTCAGGCTCCGGTCGAGTTGCGCCGCCGCCTTCCGCTTCACGGCGTCTTCGAGCGTTGCCGCGCTGCCATCATGAAAATAGGGCTCGGTTGCCGCGACATTGCGCAGGCTCGGCACGCGCACCGTCTCGGGCGGTCCAGCAACGAGCTGACGAAATACGCCCTATCGTTCCTGAGACGAGCAGGCGGCGCGGACGACTTTGGTTGGCCAGACTCGGCGCGAACCGCGGCCTCAGGTATCCCGTGCATCGCGACGGCATAGGCGAAGCACCCGTCAAGCATCTGCATGAACATCCACGACGCGAGGGTCAAAAGGATGCCGCCGGCAGATTCGGTAAAACGCGCGACGGTCCGGAAGATTGATCGGGGCGCTACCGAGACCGCCGCGAGGGCGGACCGTGGCGACGTCGGCGGCTGTGGCAGCGCGCGCGGGTAGATCAGTGAAGGTCCATCGATCCGGCGCGGCCGTTCCGTTCGCGACCGCGATTTGTCGTAGGACAAGTGCTTTGCAACTGGCATGGATTTCTCCCTGAGCGTGGTGGTCGGGGAGAACCTGTCGCGCGCATGTTTCGGGATTGTTCCAGCGCCGAAACTTAAGGCTACGGTTGTCATCTGCGGCGCGGCCTTCGTCGCGGCAACAACCATCGGTCCAGGTCGCCGGTGTGGATACAGGTTGGCCTTCGTTTGGGTTCCGAGCTCTGTCGTCACAGCGGCTCGACGGGAAGCGAGAAGACGTAGCCGACGCCCCGCTCGATGATGGAAGGCGTGCTGGGATTGGCCTCGAGCTTGGGCCGCCGCCGCAGCACCTGCACGTCGCTGCTGCGGTCGAAGACATCTTCGTGAATGCGGGTGGCCTGCAGCAGATGCTCGCGCGACAGTGGCTGTTGCGGCGCATCGAGAAATGCGATGAGGAGAGCGTACTCGCCTTTGATCAATGCAACCAGTTCGCCCGCGGAATTGGTCAGGCAACGGTTGCGACGATCGAGCTGCCGCCCACCGAATCCGCAACCGCCTTTCTCCATCCCCCGCCGGATATTGGCCTACCTGGTTTCCAGAGTCTCAGCACCGCGCGGATACGGGCCAGCAGCTCTCTGAGGCCAAACGGCTTGGTGATGTAGTCATCGGCGCCCAATTCGATCCCCACCACGCGGTCGACCTCGTCGCGACGTTGACCCGTGGTGATGATAATGGGGACGTCCGACTGTGGGCGTATCTCACGAAGCAGAACGAGCCAGTCTTCCTGGCCGAGCCGCAGGTCGAGAACCACCAGATCCGGCTGGCTCCGCGCCAGCAATCCACGCACCTCGTCACGCTGACTGGCGGACACCGCCCGGATCTCGTGATCCTCGAGATAATTTATCACCACATGCCGCAGCGTGTTGTCGTCCTCGACCACGAGGCATGTCGGCGATCCTCCGGGTCGCGGATCGATGCGCTTGGGCGGACGGCCGTCATCAAATCTCTCCGTTCCAGCGCCGTATATGGCATACCATGCACACGTTTTGGCGAGCAACGCCTGATGCAATGCATATGCGATCAAGCGGAAGCGGCTGGTTACAGTCGTAACGCAAAAAGCCTGGCACGAAATCATAGGGCATTACCCAGCCAGTAGCTCTCCTCAATCGCTGATGCGCCGCGCAGAAACTAGGGTCGAGACTCATTTGACTCACATCCAATAGACCAGGGCGGCGACGAGGCAGACGCCGGAAAAGAAGTTTCTAGCGAGTTTGTCGTAGCGCGTGGCAATCCGCCGAAAATCCTTCAGTCTACAGTAGCAGCGCTCAATGACGTTGCGACCCTTGTATGCTTCCTTATCGTAACGGATGCGTTTCTTGCGATTTGACCGACCCGGAATCCAGAGGTTTATTCGAGGTCGCGAGCTCAGCGTCAGCCCCTCGGGAGGCCGAGCCTAGCGACCTCGAATAAACCTTGATTGAGCTGAACCGCTGGACGCTTGACGTGGCCTTGACCCGCGCGACCGGGACCCGTCTATGGGGATTGATGCGTGTTTGCCCGGGCGGACGCTGGCCGTTGTAGTCCGGGATATGGCTGATGGGAGGCATACCGGTAAGGCAGAGCAGTTTCTTTGGACGGCGGAAGTCGCTGCGTGGACGCTGCGCAAGGGGCAAAAGG
>JASHRR010000603.1 GCA_030037185.1 Xanthobacteraceae bacterium
TGGTGCTAACGGCCCCGTTTACATAGCTGTTGCGTTAGCGACCTCTGCGGCTTCGTGCGGCGCGCTAGATTTAAAGCCCTCGGCGCTGCCGGGGAACGTATGAGTCTGCCCGACGGCGGCTCCCCCCCCCCCGAGTCCGCCAGCGGTGATGGGAAGCTACATTGCCTGGCACAGGGCGCCGTTGCACGACGCGGCCATGCACCTATAGTAAAGGAAGAATTTGATGGGACCCTTGGGGGCCAGGCGGAGACAGTGCGTAGCCGGGGCTAGAGCGCCGGCCTGAAGTCCGGGTTGAAACCCGGAGGTTCGCCTGACCCGCTTGGATTTCGCCAGCTTTATCGTCGCGGCGGCGTCAGGCCGGAAAAATCCGCGCCGCTTTTTCGACAGGAGTGACCGGTCGGCAAATGCGAAACAGTCTCGATATCGAAGGGCGGCCGTCCGAAACGCGGGTCGTCGTCGCCATGTCGGGCGGCGTCGATTCCGCCGTGACGGCTGCGCTCCTCAAGGGCGAGGGGTATGACGTGGTCGGCGTTACGCTCCAATTGTACGATCACGGCGCCGCCACGCATCGTAAGGGCGCCTGCTGTGCAGGCCAGGATATCCACGACGCCCGCATGGTCGCCGGCAGCATCGGCATCCCGCATTACGTTCTCGATTATGAGAGCCGCTTCAAGAAGGCGGTCATCGACCGTTTCGCCGACAGTTACGTAGCGGGCGAAACACCGGTGCCGTGCGTCGATTGCAATCAGGCGATCAAGTTTCATGACTTGCTGATAACCGCCCGCGAGCTCGGCGCCAAGGCGTTGGCGACCGGGCACTACATCGCCTCCCGCGCGCTGCCGGGCGGCGGGCGTGCTCTCTATCGCGCCCGCGACGAAGAGCGCGACCAGAGCTATTTTCTGTTTGCGACCACACGCGAGCAAATCGAGTTTCTGCGCTTCCCTTTGGGCGATCTTACCAAGGCCCAGACGCGAGAGCTGGCGCGCCGCTTTGCATTGCCGGTGGCCGAAAAGCCCGACAGTCAGGACATCTGCTTTGTGCCGACGGGCCGTTATGCCGACGTGATTGAACGATTGAGGCCGGGCGCTGCGGCGGCGGGCGACATTGTCGATCTTTCCGGGCGGGTGCTCGGCCGACATGCCGGAATCATCAATTTCACGATCGGGCAGCGACGCGGGCTTGGCATCGCCGCCAGGGAGCCGCTCTATGTGGTGCGGCTCGATGCCGCGAACGGCCGCGTCGTGGTCGGCCCACGTGAGGCGCTTCGGACCACCCGCGTTGAGCTGCGCGACGTGAACTGGATCGGCGACGACCGGCCCGGGGCTGTCGCAGCAGATGGCCGTATCGACGTGTTCGTCAAAGTGCGCTCGACGCGTCCTCCGCATCCAGCCTGGCTCATGCGCAGCCCGGGCGGCGTCGAGGTGGAACTTGCAGATGGCGAAGAGGGTGTTGCTCCGGGCCAGGCCTGTGCGTTTTATGATGCCCGCGTGGGCCAGGCGCGCATGCTCGGCGGCGGCTTCATCCAATCAACAGCTCCGCGGACCGGCAGCGGCGCAATTGCAGCGGCGGGGCGGGCCGCTTCCATCCCCTCACCGCATGCGGGGGAGGGTAGGAAGAGCCATCCAATAAAGGTGACGTAAGCGAGTGGGGCGATGAGCAGGACTGGGGTCGAAAGGTACACGTTCGACAAGGACGTGGTGGAAAAAGCCTATGCTGGCTGGGCGCCGATCTACGATGTGGTGTTTGGCGCCATCTTCGCGCCGGGTCGCGCCGCCGCCGTCAGAGCGGCGGAACGCATCGGTGGCCGCGTGCTCGACGTCGGCGTCGGCACTGGGATTTCGCTCGCCCAATACTCATCCCGAAACAAGATTGTCGGCATCGACCTTTCAGAACCGATGCTGCGCCGCGCCAAGGCCCGCCTGCGCCGGCACCCGCTCGCCAACGTAGACATGCTTGCCGTGATGGATGCCGAGCGGCTCGGTTTTCCGGATGCGTTCTTCGACGTCGTGGTCGCGCAATTCGTGATCACGGCGGTGCCTGATCCGGAGATGGCCCTCGACGAGTTCGCCCGCGTGGTCAAGCCAGGAGGCGAGATTGTTTTGGTCAATCACCTTGGCGCCGAGACTGGGTTGCGGCGGGTCTACGAGACCCGCTTCGCCCCCTTCATCCGCCATCTCGGCTGGCGAGCGGAATTCCCGTTTGCAAGGCTCGACGCCTGGGCCCGGCGCGCCGGCTATCGCCTGGCGGAGCGGCGGCAAGTGCAGCCGCTTGGCCATTTCACCCTGATGCGCTTTCGCAGAGCCTCGAACTAGCCGGATTTCGATCAAGTCCGGTCGCCTGCAGAAAGGCAAAGGTGCATCGCGCAGAGCAGGCTTTGGCACGGAACCCACCCCAACAACTCCGGTTGTCATCGGTCCGGCCCGAGGCAGTCCGACCGGATGACAAGCTGCGCCCCGCTGTCAGATCGCGCAAACAAAGTTGCGCGGGGTCATCGCAATTAATCATCAGCCCCGCATACGAGTTTGCCTGCGGCGCACCGCTTGAGGGTTTCAACGCAGAAGGAATCGCTCGAGAGGAGCGGGTAGAGGCGCCGCTTCGTCGTGGCGCAAGTCTTCGCCATATACCCACTCGGTGATGAAATGGCCGTCCTCGTGCCGCACCATCACTTCCGCGCGGCGTCCGGCAAGACCGTCCCTTTGCGCGAAAGCGATTGCGCTGCAGACCGCCTGGGTCTTGCTCGTATAGGTCTCCGGATATCGTCTTCCGCCCCGGACGATCTGCCACCGGGACTCCTCGCTGACGACCACATATCGCGAATTTAACATGGGCTTTCCTAATCGGACGTTTTTTCGCCGCGCCGCCCCTGACGACGACATCGGTCGCCCGACAACATGAGTACCTGCCGGCAACCCTTTGGGTTGCCCGCGGGATCGCAGCGCGTTTTCACAAAACGGGCAAGATTGCAAAAGGTTCGCGAATCTTGCGGCAGGCCGGTTGGTAATCAGCTTTCCTGAGTCATGGAACGCGCATGATGTTTTCGGCGTTTCGCCAAGTTGATTGGGTGCTCGTTGGTGAGCCATGAAAAAGCCTTCCCGCCCGGCTCCGCGCACACAGGCAGCGCCTCGTAAAGAGCCTGCGCTTTGGTCCGCTGAAGTAACGCGGGCAAGCAACGCCCTTGATCTGGAGCCGGGGATTTTCACATGGAAAGACCCAAAGCAGATCGCGGCGTCCCTCAAGCGCTCGGCCGAGACGAGCGATCGGAAAAAGGCCGATTCCTTTCGCTCCGCGCTTTCGATGCTGACTTTCTATATCAACCGCGCCGGCACCAATCTCTCACAGTCGCGACGGCGCATATTGACGCGCGCCAAGAGCGAGTTGCGCAAGCAGTTCGGGCGCGTCTGAGGGTGAACGCATTTCATCCGGCTGCGCCTCGCAACACCCGCCCTGCGGTCCCTCCAAGCCGGATACGGGCTCGTATTGGATTACTTCAGCCGCAACATGGTCAGCTGTCCGCCCGAGGGAATCCACCGGCCTGAGCGTTCAAGGAACCGCTAATCCCGATTTTCCACGCGGTCACTTCCTGTCGGGTCGCGGTTTCTCGCCGCCTTGCGGACCGCGCGGTACTGCCGCACGGGGGCAACCGTATAGGAGCTATTGTGTTTGGTCTTGAAAGGCTGGGGTGCATGTCCTGATAACTGGATTGAGCACCATGACAGGCAAGATGATGATCGGATTGGCCGCGGCTGCCATTGTCGCGTCCGTGACACCGATGAGCGTATCCGCTCAAGAAAACAAGCTGAAAGTCGCAATACCAAAGCGGGTATGCGAGATGGTAACCGCCGACACGCAGAATTGGGGGAAACAAAGGGTGCAAATTTGCGGCCCTGCTGGAGCTCGTGGCCAAGCCACCAAGCATCAAAAGCATCAAAGCAGGCTACAACAGACTCAAAAAAACCCACAGCAACCGAATCAAAGCCGACAGCAACAGAATCAAAACCGATGACGGCTGAGAGCTAGGTAGGAAGTGTT
This sequence comes from Xanthobacteraceae bacterium, assembly GCA_030037185.1. The sequence goes on from JASHRR010000603.1 coordinate 4,030, forward strand.
CTCTTCTTAGAAAAAGCTGAGCATCCGGTTCTCAGTCGAAGCCGCTACGTTGCGTTGCGCGATGAGATCCCCGCGGGAGGCGTCATGCGCACGTTCGCGGTGAAGTGAGCGTTATAAAGAGGCGCAATTGCGCGGCCTTCGGCGGGGTGTCATTCCCCGTGCAGTTGCGCCGGTCACCGCACCCGCCGCCGCTATCGCCACGGCCTCAACATGAGACGTGACTCAGCGCGGCGGGTTTCTTCCGCACTCCCTCCGGCGTTCTGGGCGGAGACAGCTCGATAAGCTGCCGGCCTTGTAAGTGCGCTCCTGCTTCGCTCGCCGGTCTTTCGAGTTGCCGATGACAGCACGCGGCCGGACGACACAAATACCGCCAATCGAAGGCGACCGCGTGCCCAATAAAATGAGGCGCCGACAATTGAGGGCTGCTTGCGCGTCAGGCGCCGGATCATGCACGCCGGGCAAAATCACACGAGAGCCTGCAGCGCCATTGGGTGCCTAGTTGCCGGATCCTTACCGTCGATCGGGGCCTGGTTGCTCCGTAAACCGTCAGGAATCTCCACCGTCATTGAAAACTAAAATGTCGGCACCTGGCTGTGCCGGTCGCAGCATTACCGAATCGCCTGGTTTGCCAACGGTGGTGACGCGATTGAACCCACATGGCAACAGCGTTCGCATCGCAGCCCACCCGGGCGCAACAATTTGATCGCGTGCCGTTTGCTGAAATATCCAGCCCAACCGCTTCCGGATTCAAACTGGATACCCGTGTTTGGATTGAAAGCCATCATTGAAATACTCCACCACACGGGGCGTAAACCGCACGAGCGAGTGGCAATCTCATCTGAACTTGGCACTCTGCAAGCCGCCGATACCCTCATGGTCGAGGAGGCTACAATGCGGCTCTTTTCAACATAGTACGTTAGCGGGGAGACTGTTTGGGGGCGGATGGCGGTGCCGGCATATCGCCGAAATTGGCGGGAGGCGCGGGTCGCTGATGCGATGGAGCCAAACCAGTCGTCGTAGGCGGGCTCAATTGAGCCCTCCTCTCATGATCGGCCCCCCAGTTATATCCTATAACCAGTCCCACGAGAAACCCGAGAGCGGTGAGGGCGGAGGCTATCCACGGCCAGAACTTCCCGGCTCCATCAGACCCTTGAACGCCGAAACGACGCGACTGATCGTTGCGATCGGTGTAGCGGGGATCAGACATGTTCCATTCCCGTTCTCGGTTAGCCGATGGCGTTAACAAGCAAATTGCTTGCTGCCCGGAATGTTCCCAGCGGCGGCGTTCCCACCGCGCCGGCTCACTGCCGCATTTGTGGCGGTAACCGAACCGGGACTTTTGGGCCGCCACGGCAGCCGCGATCTTGCAGCGTTCTGACGAAACGCGTTGCCACACCGCAGCGCCGCCGGATTAGGGCCGCGGGCATAATGGAAGCATGGGTGATGGTTCTCGCACGGGCTTGATGGGCAATATGCAACTCGCAGCGGTCTTGCATGTTTTTCGGGTTGCCTCAGCGCTTTGATATCGTGGTTGTGTTGATTCTGTGCCTCGTCTACCTCGCCGTTCAAGCAGGGGGGCCGTCAATTGAGGGACTTCTCGCGAATCTCGCGAAGGCTTTTTGCAAGATTCTGCAGCTCCGCAATTTTATTGGAAGACGCGCCCGCCGGTTGGGATGTGAAAGAAACAGAGGACGCCATCGATCCTTGATAAAGACGCGAGACACCATCGAAATGGTGTTTCTGCTGCTTGTTCATCTCGTATGTCTTTATGGGCTTTTTGCAGCCATTGGGTTTTGTGATCCAGACCGCCGATCGGCTTTCGGTACGGCGCCCCGATATATCCCGCCAAATGATGTGGCTTGAGGAGAATTTCATGGGCGCCGGAGCAATGGCATTGCGTACTACTTCGAAGATGGAAAGCTCGGTTTTACCGAGTATGTTCTTCTTCACTTCACCGGGGGCAACGCGACAAGCTTCTGGAGTTGTGTGATTCACTTCCGCGCATGGCGATGGTCGCCAAAAAAAGGAGCTGATCTCGCCGCAGTCTGATCATCGTCCGAAGCACGGCACACGGATGTAAGTTGAACTGGTGAAGTTTCGAATTTTCTCCTTGATACGAATTCTCCTTGATACGAAAAGGAGACGACGAGAGGGCCAGGCCTATCGAGGCTTCGTGGAGGATCCGGTTTCTGCGCCGAGGCGTTGGCGCGGCTTGAACGTCAGCAGCCGCTCAAGGGCGCTCCTGAAGGCAAGAGGTGAGATTCAACTAGGTGTCGGAACTGAGACATGGTCGCGAGTATCGTGCCGCATGCGCGGCATATGACGTATTCATCATCCGTTGGCACGTCTGGATAGACAACCGACTGCGAGGAACAGTTCGGACAAGCAAATTCTTCGGCCATGGAATTTCGCAAAAGCCCTTAATCCGCGCGGCCGAGCGGCCGTTCTTCAGGTCAGAAAACCGACGAACCGGTCAAAACGTTCCCTCCCCCCGCAGCAGTGCAGAACACTGACAGATCGTGCCACTCGTGTCGACCGCCACGCTTGGGCTCAATGCAGATGGCGATTGTGCATGTACGGGAATTTCGGTCATCGCCGAAATTTACGAAGCGCCAAGTTTCCCACCGAAATTTTCGATCGCTGCCCCGTCCGGATGGACTGAACTGCTCGAGCTGCCTGTCGAACGCACGCCATCGCCAGGCTACACGGAAATGCCGGCCCACCGTCATCATGTCCGCACAGTGTCCACAGATTCGGAGTAGGACATCTTTTGCGTGCAACGCCAGCCAAAAATGGCTCGGCATTGTTGAAGCGAGGGAGGCGGTACGGGTCCGTGTTGTCAAGGACGACTCAGTCGCGTCGACGCGTTTAGGCTTGGGGGCACCGGCGAACAGCGGGCAGCAACTGGTCGTGCGCGCCGCAAACGCGGCGGCGGAGTGGCTTGCGAGCTTTCGCCCATGTGGGTCATCGATTGGCCATCCTACGCGGGGCGGTCCTACGCTGCATGGATCGAGCCTGCCGCTCGCTGTCACTTTTCGGGTGCCGCTTGCGGCGGGGCCCGATCTTGCCGGAGGGCGCCGGCGGCGTCTTGGT
>JASHRR010000071.1 GCA_030037185.1 Xanthobacteraceae bacterium
GAAGACGCGCTTGCGAGGCAGATCCTCACTTGACCTCAAGCAATAGTGTCGCTCCCGCACGGTGATTGGGATAGCCGAGCAACTTCCGCAAAGACGGATTGCCAAAAGTTCCCATGACATTGCCAAAACTTCCCGTGACGGATTGCTAAAAGTTCCCGGTGAAATTTGGACTTTTCCCGCTTCAAATCGGGAACTCGATCCCGTGACAGGCAACGTGGAATCTCTCACCCTACAGGGAGGATACGGGAAGCGTTGAGGGGGGCATATGAGTAATCGTGACGTTTGCAACTGGGGTGAACGTGCGTTCGTCGTTGCCCCGGTGGTTGCCATTGGGCTGTCGATTATCCCGTCGAGTGCATCGGCCCAGACCGTGCTGCCAGACATCAACGTAATCGCGCCGACGCCGCTGTCCGGCACGCGCACTAAGCCCAGCGGCACGCCGGCGACGGCGACAGGTGCATTGGGAGCGCCGGTGACAGGAACGGCCGGGCCTGCGGACCTGACGTCGATCGATCGCGACAAGGTGCCGTCGAACACCGTCGTGCTGACGCCGAACGATTTCAATCATGAGGATACGCCCGATTTCCTTGACGCCCTGAATCGCGGTCTGCCCGGCGTCTCGCTCAGCGATCAGACCGGCAACCCGTTCCAGAAGGATCTCGACTACCGCGGTTACACGGCGTCACCGGTGCAGGGAACGCCGCAGGGCATCGCGGTCTATCAGAACGGCGTGCGCATCAACGAATCCTGGGGCGATATCGTCAACTGGGATTTCATCCCGGAAAAGGCGATCGACAAGGTTTCGCTGTTTCCCAGCAACCCGATATTCGGCCTCAACGCCATCGGCGGCGCCCTGAGCATCCAGATGAAGAACGGCTTCACCTATCAGGGTACGGAATTCGAAGGCATGGCCGGCTCCTATGACCGCATCCAGGGCAGCGTGCAGGCCGGCAAGCAGGATGGCAATCTCTCCGCCTACGCGTTGTTCGAATCGGCCTACGACAAGGGATGGCGCGACTTTGCATCGGATTCACACATAAACCGCATGTATGCGGACGTCGGTGCACGCAACGAGCAGACCGAATTCCACATCAGCTTCACCGGCGCCAACGACATCCTCGGGAATGTGGCGGCCACGCCGCTCAATATGCTCAGTCAGAGTTATTCGAGCGTCTATACATGGCCGCAGTTCACACATCTGCAGCTCGCGTTCCTGCAGGCGAACTTGACCCGCAATTTCTCGGACACTTTGTCATTCCAGGGCAATCTCTACTACCGTGGGTTCTGGCAGGCCCACGTGGACGGCAATGGCACAAATGCATTTCCGTGTGATAGCAGTGGTGGTAAGTCCAGCAGCCAATTTCTGTGCCTTGGCAGCGGCGACCCGGTCTTCGGTACCAATCCGGTGTTGAACCCGGTTGCTAATACCGGCGCTTTCCTGGGCGAACTCGACGACAATTGGGTCTCCACCAACACCATCGGCGGCACTGCCCAGCTCACGAGCACGAACAAGGTGTTGGAGCACGATAACCATGTCGTCGTGGGTGCCAGCCTCGATCACGGCTACACCCAGTTCACGGCAACCAGCCAGCTTGGAACGATCGATCCTCAGACCCTGTTCGTACAAGGACTCGGGATCTTCCTCAACCAGCCAGCCGACGACAACAGCTTCGTCAACCTGCACGCCACTAACACCTACACTGGCTTCTATGCGACCGACACCTTCGATGTGACGAACAAGCTGTCGGTCACTGCGGGCGCCCGGTTCAATATCACCGAGATCAACCTGCAGGACGAGTCCGGGGAAAATCCGCTCGTCAACGGCAACAACCAGTTCCAACATTTCAACCCGATGGTCGGCGCGACCTACAAGATTACGCCCAACCTGACCGCCTACGCCGATTATGCGATAGCCAACCGCGCCCCGACGCCGTTGGAGCTTGGGTGCTCCAGTCCGACCAATCCATGCCAGATCGACACCTTTCTAGTGGCCGATCCGCCGCTCAAGCAAGTGGTGACGCATACCGTCGAAGCGGGCCTGCGCGGCACGTTCGGAACGGACGCCAAGACCGGCCTGCTGACATGGGGCCTCGGCGCATTCGATGCCGTATCCGACGACGACATTATCAACGTCGCCGCGCAACTCGGAGAGGTGGCTAATTTCGGCTTCTTCCAGAATTTCGGAAAGACAGAGCGCAAGGGCATCGAGGCCAAGGTCGACTATACCAATGAACAGTGGAAACTTTACGCCAACTACACTTATGTCGACGCTACCTATCAGAGTGCGGGGGTACTGAATACACCTTTTAATCCGGCTGCTATGACCGACCCAAACACCGGCATCCAATTTGTCAACGTTGTGCCGGGCGACCATATCGGGGGCATTCCGGCACACCGCTTCAAGGCCGGTGCCGATTACGCCGTTACGGATAAGTGGAAGGTCGGCGGCGACCTCAATGTCGTAGGGACTTCGTACCTCGTTAACGACGACACAAACGTGAACCCGAAGGTACCGGCCTACGCGGTGCTGAACCTGCACACGTCCTATCAGCTGACGCCGAACGTCGAGCTGTTCGGCCTGATCAACAACGCGCTCAACCAGCATTACTATCTGTTCGGCACGTTCACAGATACGGGTGGCTTCACCCCCGCGAACAACGCCAACCCCAATACGCTCGGGGCGTTGACCGATCCTCGCGCCTTCGTGCCCGGAATGCCGTTCGCAGCCTATGCGGGTCTGAAGGCGACGTTCTGAGCCGGGGTAACCGAAGGCTAATATTGCCGTCAAATGCGGCCCGCGGATCGCGTGGCGGAGGAACGAAAATGAATAGGGTTATCCACGCCGGACTCGCGCTCACCGTCATCTCTTCAGGCGCGTTTGCCGCGGAGCGTCCTACTCGATTCTGGAATCTCACCCGCCATACGATCAGTGAATTCTACCTTGCGCCTGCAGGGACAACGCATTGGGGCGACAACCAGTGCAAGAACGATAAAGACGGAACGGTTGATTCAGATGAGCGCTTGCGGATTACCGGCACACCGTCCGGACTTTATGACGCCAGGCTCAAGGACGTGTCCGGGCGGGTCTGCCTCGTCCGAAATATCAAGGTGGAGGCCGGCCAAATCTTTTCCGTCGAGGAAAAGGATTTGACATCCTGCGATCGTTGATCCGCCGGCATCGGTTCTCGAGACCTGGAAAAGCTTCATCTTGCGTCGGGGCGAATCAAATCAACCAAAATTGGAGATGCGCTCGTGCCAATTCGTCAGCTGTTGGCGGCTTCAAGTTTGGCAGCGATGCTCCTGGTCGCTGCATCCTCGGGAGGTTTAGCCAAGGACACCGGGTTCGTGTTCGTAAGCAACGAAAGGACCAATAATCTCATCATCATCGACCCCAAAACGAACACCGTTGTCAAGGATCTCAAGACGTCGCGCCGTCCGCGTGACATGCATTTCAATGCCGATCACACCAAGCTCTATGTGGTGTGCGGCGACGATGACGTGATTGATATCATCGATGTCGGGAAGCTCGAAGTGGTCGGCAAGTTGTCCACCGGGGCGAGCCCGGAGACCTTCGGCATCGACGAGTCTCGTCGCCGCATCTATGTGTCGAACGAGGAAGGTTCTTCACTCGCCATTATCGACATTGATCAGAACATCATCGTTCAAGAGGTGCCGACTGGCGCCGAGCCGGAGGGCGTGCTCGTCAGCGAGAATGGCCATTTCGTCTATGTGACATCCGAGGTTGGCGATCTTGTCCACCTCGTCGATGCCGATTCGGGCAATGTGGTGCAGGATGTGGTGGTCGGAACAAGGCCACGCCGGTTCGTCGCGACGCCCGACGGCGAGGAATTGTGGGTGTCGACCGAATTGTCCGGCGAAGTCTACGTTATCGACCGCGAGACATTCACCGTTGAAGGCAAAATCGAGTTCCTGCCCCCGGGCATGCGCAAGACCGACGTGACGCCGGTCGATCTGCGGATAACGAAAGATGGCAAGACGGCGTATGTAACGTTGGGGCACGCCGCCCACGTCGCTATCGTCGACGTGCCCACTCGCAAGGTCGAGGGCTACATCCTGGTCGGCAAGCGCTCCTGGGGCCTTGGGATGTCGCGCGACGAGAAGACCCTCTATGTCGCCAACGGTTTAGGTGACGACGTCACCGTCATCGATCTCAAGACCCGAAAGGCCTCGCTGTCGATCCCGGTCGGCCGCATTCCGTGGGGCGTCGTGATCGATGACTAGACACTCTACTGACACCGCACATGCGGTCGGCACGACCAATGATCGCTCGTACAGCAGCTTGCCTAGCTGTTGGTGTTGCGCGAGCAACAGCAACAGCAGTGAACGCGCGTGAGCCTAGCAGCTTACGGGGTTGTAGCCGGCGGATACTTCTCGTCGTCAAAGCACCGAGGTCCGAAGTGGGTCACTTTCAGACCAAACCGGACGCTACATCGCTGCCGGTCGACCGGTCCGGTCCTCATGCAGGAGCTGACGTTCTGCACCTTGCGTTCGTCTTGAGCAACGCGCTCGGTCGCCCACGTGTTTTCCGGAATACCGCAGCCTGCCCGTCGCCAACCGATCTCCAGCGAAGTGATTGGCAAAGGCCTGCGTGTCCTCCGGCCGAACGGCGCAGGGTGTACGTGAGCTGCGCCGCCGACAGGTCTGCCGCTGCGAATCACCTCTCTGTTCACGGGGTCCCGCATCTTGCCGGTACGCACACGCCGGTCATGAACTCGACTGCGCTTCATAGCGACTAAAAGCTATCTATGGATGCAACGTCGCGGATCGTGGTAGTGTCCTAGCACCATTGGAGGCAGCGATGCCAAAATCCTTTTTGGGGGCCTAACACCGACAGGCAATCAAATGCCGAAGGTCCCACCCATCGAATCCAGATCAATACTCGCGTTATCACGTCTGCTCTCGCCGTCGCGGGAGCGCTCCTCATCGGCAATCAGGCTATGGCGCAGGGGCGGCAACCGACCGAACCGGCACATCGGAAACCGATCGTGATTGCCAACGACAATGGCGGCCTTCTACTAAACTACTATGAACGATATCAGGCGTACGTTGCATCGGGCGCGACGTTTCGCATTGATGGGCGGTGCCGCTCAGCTTGCACTCTTGTGCTCGCTTGGGCTGACCGCGTGTGCGTCACCGAGCGGGCCGCGCTTGGTTTCCATCAGGTTCGGGACGAAAGCGGCCAGTGAGCGCAAAGCGAGAGTGACCGTGTGATGTCGCTCTATCCTGCGCCGGTTCGGGAGTACATTTTAGCCCGTGGTGGTCTGCCACCGCCATGGGGCACGATGTGGGTGTCGGGTCCGGCGTTGCGCGGTTTGGTTAAGCCTTGCGAGTAACCCCCGAACCGTCAAGGTCGGACTCGAACCGCTTGCTAAGCACCCGATCCGCGCGAACACGTCACAAAAATGGCACCGCAGCGGCGCAGCGCGCCTAGAACACCTGACCGGGAGCGCGTGATCGGCCATGTGCGCGTGAGGTCGGCACGGGTGACTTCGCCTTTGCGGCGGGTCATCTCCGGATTGCCATCAGCCTGTTGGCAGGCACCTTGAATTGTGCCGCGGCCGTCTCCATCGCGGTGGTCTCGTCAGGGGCTTCTACGGTGCGGAGCCATACGGCTTTGCTGGCGAACTTGTAGATGTTCCAGCTTGCTGGTTTCGGCGGGTCCGGTTTCTTCGCCATGGCGGCAGTATCGGCCGCGGGGAGTGCCCTGCCAACACCAAAAAATGTTGACGCTAGCGATGCAGAATTGCCACCACTCGTCGTCCACTCTGTGTCAACGGAGGGCGCATGACAAAATTCGAGCCGCCGAAGCTGTCGTGGAATCCCTGGTTGGGATTGATCATTTTTTGGTTCCCACAGCGTACCTTGCAGTAGAGGGTTGGTCCGGTAACGCGAAGCAGTGGAATTATTTAGTGGCTGGGGCGACCTGTACCTTGTGGCAGGCAGCCCTGTTATTAGGGTCGAGATTGGGTTGGAAGGACACAGTGCTTCACCGGGTGGTCGGGGCACTTTTCGTTGCAGGTTTCTTGCTGGGGTTGCTGTTGAATTTCCTCTTCCCGCGATGACCGAAACCGTTATCTCCCGCGATTACCGCTGCGATCGTGGGCGCCGGATAACGGATAACCAGCCAGCGCCACCGAGCCCGTTGGGCTGTCTTGGCGCTATCGCAGGCGCTGTCCTAATGCCCATTGCGGGCTTGTCTCCGGAGTGCGCGCTGGTTAGTGTATAACCGGGAAATCGAAGCGGAAACATCTATTGCTTTGAGCAACACTGAAAAGCAGCCCGCACCGTGAGCGCCACCTTGGCGTGACCGCGAGAAGGCGCGAGTCGATCTCATTCTCAACGCCACCACCAGGGCAAAAATGGATTGCCTGGCACGTCACAATGGTTATACAATAACTGATCTGATAGAGGAACTGGTGGAGAGCGCCGAGCGGCGGGTCACATCAAGGCTCGCCGGCAAGGCGCTCAAGGTCTACCTCGATAGCGAATGAACGCACCATCACCAACAAACAGAGTTATACAATAACCAGCATAACGAGGTGCACCATGACAGACCAGGCCACTCAGCAAGCCATCAGGCGGGAAATAGAACATGGCCTCAATGAGATCAGCGTCCTCATGGGAGAAATGAGAGGCCGACTGACAGTGCTTAAAGGGATACTTATGCGAACGGAGGCTCGCGCTCAGGCTTTCCTTGCTGAGATACGTGAGTGGCGGCAGTCGCACCCAGACGACGACGAACCGGACACGCGATCGTTAGAGCAGACGTGGCATTGAAAACCGAAACCCATTCACCACATCAGCAATACGCTGCTCTCGCTTACGGGTGAAACCTTGGTTGTGGTTTTCAGGCCTCCGAGGCCTTCCCTACTGAGCGCAGCAAAGCCATCGACATGGTGGCTTTTTTTCTGCGGCTCACAAACCTACGATAGGGGCAATAGCGCGCATCGATAGGAGCAAGATGACATGGCCAGAGTCTTCGCCCCGAAAATAGCCGCTAGGGAGGCAATAACACGCAGGCCACCGGAAAATCTCGATGTGCGCACAATCATTCGCGGAGCCGGCGGAAGCCGGACGCTGGCTACCAGCTCTCACCAACCGGCCGCGGTAATCTCGCCCGCCAGCTAAGGAAGTCATCCCGGCGATCCAGACGAGA
>JASHRR010000604.1 GCA_030037185.1 Xanthobacteraceae bacterium
GGTGACGGTGTTGGTCCGCCAGTTGCGGCCTGACCGTAGGCGGCTCCCAAAGCGCCAGCCTCGACCAAGAATGCAAGCGCGGCAGACATCAATGTGGTTGATGCGAGTGTCGTTGAGGACAAGCTGAATCCCTCCGCCAGAGAAAGATGGCCAGCTCGGTATCATAGCGCGTCGAAATGTGAAACGGGCTTACCTAACCGTCCCACCCAGCGAGCGATAGCAGTGCATGGGGATGTTATTGTGTGCAAAACATCCCCTATGGTAACTTCGCTTGCAGCCTGCAGAGCTGCTTGGCCGCAAATAGAAGCCGATGGAATCAAAATGGATTTGCGTCAGCGGGTTCTCCTGTATTTTGCTTTGGGCATGGCTGCAGTTGCCGGACCCGTTGCGGCCGAATGGCAAACTCTCACGCCCCCGCAGCGTGTGGCTCAATCGCCGATCGCGCCCGGCTCAACGTTGGGCGGCCCCTCCGCTATTCTCGAGCCCGGTGAGATTTTTCGCGATTGTGCAGAATGTCCCGAGATGGTCGTAGTGCCGCCGGGCGAATTCAAAATGGGGTCGGGCGCGACCCCATACGAGAAGCCCGAGCATCGGGTTACGATTGACAATCCGTTTGCAATCGGGCGTCGTGAAATTACTTTCGACGAGTGGGACCTGTGTCCATCTGGAGGATGCAAATACCGGCCCAATGATCGCGGTTGGGGCCGTGGCAGCCGTCCGGTCATCGATGTCAGTTGGAACGATGTCCAGGCTTTTGTGACCTGGCTGTCGCAGAAGACCGGAAAAAGATACCGGCTGCCCAGCGAAGCCGAGTGGGAGTATGCGGCTCGCGCGGGCACGGATTCGACATTTTGGTGGGGCCGCTCCGCCATCAGCGGCACTGCAAATTGTGAAGATTGCAGTAGCACTGCGCTGCGACAAACACTGCCAGCGGGATCATTGCGGCCCAATCCGTTTGGACTTTTCGACGTGGCCGGCAATGCGGCCGAGTGGGTTGAGGATTGCTGGAATGAATCTTATCGCGGCGCCCCGACGGACGGTTCCGCCTGGACCACGGGTCAGTGCCGGCAGCGTGGAATTCGCGGCGGTTCGTTCGCGAGCAAGGCTGGTCTCATTCGCTCGGCAGCGCGCTTCAAATACGATCAAGATGTGCGGTATTACGCGAACGGATTTCGCGTTGCGCGTGACATGAGATAGCCCTGTTTCTTCTCACCGCTGGAGGGATAAGGTGTATAGCGCAGTTCGCCATGCTGAACCACTCTCTGCGGGTCCTGCCGGTCAGCGGGCCCGGGGATTGTCGCGGGTCGCTCTTGCTGGCGGGCGGCAGCTGCCATAGGTTGCGGCCGCGCCGGTCGCCTGTTGTTCGTCCCAGGGGCGGCGAACCGCCGGCATCGCACGCGTTCACGCGCTGTTGGAGGAACGGCGCTCCATCGAGTTGCACGCCAGAGCGAGCGCTGCCCTGAAGTGGTCGCGGGCGGTGTTGAGGCTGCCGTGGGTTCGGTGCCGGACGCCGAGAGCCCGATGAGTCTCAGGCCTTCGAGCACGAGCTTTCGATCCACAGCGAACGATCCTGCTCGACGAGCGATTTCAGTTTATCCGAGCCATTGACCCGCGCCGGCAGCCCGCGCCGCAGTCAGGCGCTTGAGCGCACACAGCGCGTAGGTGGTGGGTCGCCTATGCGGGTGTTCCGGCAGTACGGCACGAGCCGCATCGCCTCATGGCAGCGCCGTGGTGGCCCTCGCTGAAGAGCAGGTGCAGTGCGCGATCAAGGCCGCAGCCGAGCGGAGAAATCGGCAGGAACCGTCACGTCAAAAAGCCGTTTGTACCTAACAGGAGCCTAATCGCCGGGAAGGAGGTCAGATATCAAAGAGATACACGCCAATCAGCACCCTTCTCTTGTTGTCGTCCCATGAATGGCGTGAAACCTCACAGCACTATGAACGCGACGTTAACGGCCGTCTATGCCATCGTCCCGTTCGCCGCCGGCAGAGCGGCTCCTTAAAATATTCCGCTACCCGCATAAACCGCACCGATCGTCGCGCATGAGCTCCAGCGCAAGGTTGCAAGTGACCGTCCCGGTGGTCGTGGCCAGGTGACCAATACGCCGACTCTGTCGCAAATAGCGCAACGGCCGGCTTGCGCCGCCTGCATCAGGAGAAGAGATTGTCTCAGGTAATCTTATCCTGCGAGCCGGGCCGACTCCCGCAAGATCACCTGCGCCGCAACCTGCGCTCATGATCGGCCAACGCGATCTCGACCGCCGTCGAACGCGCCGAGAATCCCCCATCCAAGGGTAGACATCAATGCGCCGCCCACAAGGCCAGTCCGAATGTCGCCGGCTGTGAGGCCAAATCGCGCGCGAATCCGGTGTCTGCAGGCGCGAGGATCAGCCGTATTGTGTTGATGTCCGAAAAAAGGGCCAAGGGGCGGTGAGCAGTCCGTTTGATTCCTCTCCAATTATGCGCTAGCCTAGCCAATATGAATAGATTCGTGAGCATAGGTGCGGCTGCCAAGGCGCTGGGTGTTTCGGTGTCCACGTTGCGGCGATGGGAAGCCGCTGGACGGATTGTGCCCGACCACACATCAGGGGGGCATCGGCGATACGACCT
>JASHRR010000605.1 GCA_030037185.1 Xanthobacteraceae bacterium
GCACCTGCGCAAGGCCCAATCCTTGGACGGCCGCGCCAAGCATTGTGGGAATGTCGTTGGCGATAAAAGGTCCTGAAACGATGACTTCGACTGCCTCGTTGCCGTTGACAAAGGACCAGCGCGTGATCGACCCGTTCGAGCGACGCCGGCGCAGGCAGGCGTGTTGACGCAGATCGTCGATGAGTTCGGGGGGTTGCCGCCGGCGCAGATAGTCGGGGCTGCCGACCACAGCCAGCGGGAACGATGGCGTTAGACGCACCGCGATCATGTCGGCCTCGATGAACTGGCCGAGCCGGATGCCGGCGTCAAATCCTTGCGCAGCGATATCGACTAGGTCCGCGCTTGCGGCGATCTCTACCTCGACCTCGGGATAGACTTGGCAGAAGGATGCGATCAGCGGATCCAAGAGGATCGGCACCACCGCGCGCGGTGCCGTGAGGCGCAACAGCCCGGCCGGCCGTTGTCCAAGGTCTCGCGCGACCTCGCTTGCGGCAACGAGTTCCTCGAAGGCGGGCTTCGCGCGCGAAAGGAATCGTTCGCCGGCTTCGGTCAACCCGACACTGCGAGTCGTGCGTATGAAGAGCGCCGCGCCGATGCGCGCCTCGAGCGTGCGTACGGCCTGGCTGATCGCCGACGGGGTCACCCCGAGTTCCGCGGCCGCTCTCCGAAAACTGCGGTGCTGGGCAACGCTCAGGAACGCCTCTACGCCGTCGAGGGCGCCTTGCCGGACTGTGAAGTTCTGCTTCATAGCCCGTCAACATTACAGCGAATAGTCGCTCGCGGGAAGCAGTCGTATATCCCGCTTGCAAATCGGGAGCCACGCAGACGTCGAGGCGCCAGACGCGCGACAATCAGGCAGCAACACAATGCGAGACGCGACGGTTTCTCGACGCGACATGCTCCGGGCGGGGGCGCGCTCACCGTCGGTTTAAGGCCGCTGCCGCCGAGCCCAGCGGGCCCGGAGCTGACATCTTGGGTGGCTTCGGCGATGCCCCAGGTGACGCATCGGACAATCGAGACGAACGGCATCCGCTTGCACGTCGCCGAGCAGGGCGAAGGCCCGCTTACATTGGCGAGCGCGACTTCGTTGCCACCGTGTTTGAACAGTCCATTGCCGGGCAGTCGATACTTGTTCCAACGCTTCCGACGATTATGCTGCCAGGCTGCGGACATTGGACCCAGCAGGATCTCTCTCCAGGGCATGAGCAGCCGTGTCGCCGGCGGCGATTTCCCGACGGTCAGAAGTTACAAGTATGCGGAGTTATGGTGTCACCCGCGCCACCGGCGTCGCGTTGAGATCGCCACTCTGTGTCTTGAGCGCCAGCAATCGCGCCAGTAGGCTGAAAGTGCGTTTGGTCGATTCCGCGCCGTTTTCGGGTACACAGTAAAATTTGCTTTCGAAGGGAATGGCCACGAAGCATGGCCCACCGGAGCCATCCGTAACCGCAAGAAGGCGGGTATCTTCGGCGAGGTTGGTGTCCTCGCGAAGCCGGACGTCTTCGGTGGCCTCCGCGGCGAGGATGCGGCCGAGGAAACGGTAGACGCCGAATGTGGATCGCGGAAAGACCTCAACGTGGATCGGACCATATGGCGTATCCCTCAAGTCGAAATTCAAGGCGTCGGTCTCCGCCATGCGTCGTTTGCCGGCCCTCACCTCGGGCGGCCAGATTTCGCAACGGGGTTGACCGACCCGGCCCATGAATGCTGACCTGAAGTCAGGATGTTCGCTCCGAAACCGCTGGGCGAGAACTGGATCCAAGCACATGCGCGCGTAATCGGTCGTGGAGGACTTCGCCCCAGCTGTCCCGTTGCCAGCGTCTCAACGGTCAGGCCGGACGCCACACCGGCATCGATCACATCCTTGAAACATCGCCGCTGGCCACCAGCCATCTCGCACGGCGCCCTCGGGTCATTTCGGTATTCAACCGTGCGGCCGGCGATGGTTCTGCGAATTGAATCGATGAACAGCAGATATAACAATTCATGGCTGTACCCCTGGCGGACGAAGGCGTCGAGCGTGACGAGATCGATCGGACTTAGAAGCGCCTGATAAAACTGCTTCGAATCGAGCACGGTCAGGTCAAAGGAATTAGCGGCATTGGTCGAGCCACGAGGGTTGAGCTGTTGAGCCCGACGTTGCGGGTCAAGGCGGGCTCGACAACGTTGAAAGTGGTTCCCGCTGAACTGGTTGCAAAGGGCGCCCCAGTTGCAATCGGATAAGGGCCGACCAGCATCGAGGGCAGGCCACCGCCGAATTGGGCTTGCGTGCTGCAGCTTATTCTCGATACTGCAACGAAATTGAGCGGGACATTGCGGCTCGAACGAACGATGTTCAGCAGAATCGATTGGTTTCGTGCCTAGGCCGAGCTGCGATTGATCTGATCAAAGCGACCATCGATGGTGTCGGCCATCGCGCAGTGCATCAAAAATCCCGCAGCACATGATGGCATTACAGCGCCCGCGCGGACGCCGAAGCTAGACTGACCCCCCACGCAACACCTCCCCGCAACCCGTTCATCATCGCGCGGATGTTCGCTTCCGGTCAAGACAGCCAGCAGGCGGCGCGGCAAATTGAGATGGGCGATGCAGCTGCGACCGGATGGTCGCCAGCGTGCATGACCGGTCAAATTCGCCCGTGCTCCATCGGCGGCGACGGCAGCTTGCCCCTCGACCCCTTCCAACCAGGCAGGGTCGGCTACTGAAGGAGCGGGCCAGAAGCTGCCGTTTGTCAGTCCCATCAAATGCTCAAGAACGGCTTCGTGCGTAGTCGAGTGGCGGCCTCCTCCAGAGATTCCCGTCGACCTTTGTATGCTGACATGACGATACCAAAGTTGGGCCAGGCACCAATTCCAGCTTCGGGTCACGACTACATCGACATCACGGTCAGTGTACCTATCGCGGATTTCACTACTTGGGGAGCAGCCTTGCATTGTCTTCGCATTCTGGGTCCGTCCAACGCGAGTTTATGAATCTTATGCCATCTTTATGACGATTAGGCGCATGTCCTCTCGCATTCATATGCACCCGTTAACACATCGGGAGCGGTTGAATGACTCGGCGCGGGGACGACAACATGCGTTGTCATTAGAATCAGGGAGAAATCGCAGCCGTTGTACGTCGGGTTGCTAGGCGGAGGAGTATTCGATGATCTTCTTGATAATGGTTGCCCCAGTGATTGTTATTGTGATGGTGCTCGTGCTGTTCGTGGCAGGTTTGCGAATCGCCGACCAGTACCAGCGCGCCGTCGTGCTGCGGCTCGGCCGGTTTCAGGCCATTCGCGGTCCGGGCCTTTACTGGATCATTCCCGTGCTCGAATGGCAGCTCACGGTGGACATCCGCACCGTGACGGCCACGGTGGAGCAGCAGGAGACCATCACCAAGGACAATGTGCCGGTCAAAATCAATGCCGTAGTATGGTATCGCATCTTCGACCCGAAGAAGGCGATGCTTGAAGTGAGATCGGTCGACAATGCGGTGATCCAGGTGGCGCTCACCACGTTGCGCACCGGCATCGGCCAGTACACGCTCGACGATGTACTCAAGGAGCAGGAGACCGTCTCGACGACGATTGGACAAAAGATCGATGGCGTTACCGAGCCTTGGGGCGTCAAGGTCGAGCGTGTCGAGATGAAGAACGTCGAAATTCCGACGTCGATGCAGCGCGCCATAGCTCAGGAGGCGGAAGCCCTTCGCGAAAAGCGCGCCCGCCTGATCAAGGCGGAGGCGGAACTCGAGGCGTCTGAACAATTGCGCCGCGCTTCGGAGATCATCATGCAAAATCCGGCGGGTCTCGAACTGCGCCGCATGCAGATGCTCACCGAGGTCGGTGCCGAGCAGAACTCGATGACGATCATCATGATGCCGAGCGAATTCGTTACGATGGCCCGCGCCATCGCGGAGGCGAACAACCGGCCGTGAGATCCGTGCTTCAGTGGGATACTCGAAAGGCAGGGCGCTTGGGCTAGCCGGGCGAATTATATCTCTGCCGCGGTGTTCGCGGCACGTCCGATCGGAGGCACACACCCACGAACTATGCACGAGTTAAATCATGTCGACGCTGATATATCGATACAGAAAACGACCTCGCAGTGGCACCATTCATCGTCAGCGCTCAATCGCCTCGGCACCCCACGCAGCCAAGCGACCGTCCAGAATAGGCTTCAGTCTGTCGCAGTTCTCCCAACTATCAGTGACGTGATGTAAAGTCGGAAGTAGAGCCTCTTCGCAGTCCTCTAGATATTGCTCCACGTCGAAATACTCCTTTGCAAATGCATTACCGGCATCAGATAAATCACCGCCCGTAAGCTTTCCATCCATCGCCCGATAGACTTCGCACGGTGGGATTAGGCCGTCGCTTAGCTTTGCGAATTCCTCTTCGAAATCATGCTGCCGTCCAACAACGCCGCACATCGCGTAGTCCCACCCGCCGACATGACGCCGCGTTCCTGGCGCTTGGAAGTGGGGCTTCTAGCTGGTGGCAGGATCGCTGCCGGTGAGGCCGGCCGCAAGCGGCGCCGGAGGAGCCGCCCGGGCGTGCGCGATAAATCCCATGGTTGTTGGTGTTTGGTAAAATCGCGTTGTCGCTCTGGTGGTCGACGAGCAGCAGCGTGGTCTTGGCACGCCCGCTTTTTCCAGCCGCGCGACCGCGCGCGCTGTCGCCGTCACATTATAATGTTAAACCCAGGTGGTCGGCGAGCCAGTGACGGTGTCGCTCTCTTTGACGGTGAGGGCACCATCAGCGGCCCCAAACCTTTGGCGACTGCCGCATCGGCGGCCTTCGCCCGCTCGCCTGCGTCGGCGTCGAGCCAAATGATGGCGGTGATGCTGGGACTTTATTTCGCTACACGCGCGCGGAAATACTCGCGTGGCGCTGACCTTGCGCTCGCGCAGCCGCCGCGCAATGGCGATTGCCGATTGAAAATGAAGCTGATCCACGGGGTTCGCCCCTCGGTCCCGCCGGGATCTCTGCTTCGGCGCTATGCCGTCTTGGCGACATCCCAGGCGAACGGCGCCGGCCCCGGCCTGACGCCGCTGACGTTTTTCCGCCACGCTTGATGCCGCAGGTAGAAGCCGAGCGGTGCGTAGACCACGTGGTCGACAGCGGCCCGGTTAAGGCGGCGGGCGATGGCCTTTTCCTCATCGAGCGAGCGGGCATCGTACCACGCGGCAACTTCAGCCTCGACCTGCGGACTCATTGCCCAGCCGACTGAACCGGTCTTGCCGTCGGCGCGAAGCAGGCGGTTGGTCCCGTCGAGACAATCCGAGCCGGTGACCCCGCTGAGCAGCATCTGCCAGCCGCCCTGTCCCGGCGGCGATTTCTGCACGCGCCGTGCGTTCAGGGTGCCCCAGTCGATGGCCGCGTAATCGACGGTGACGCCGAGCCGCGTCAGGAGGTCCGCCGTCAGCTCGCCCCAGAGCTTATGGTTGGCGAGGTCCTGGGCGGCCATGAGCGTGACGGGCGCGCCCTTGTAGCCGCTTTCCGCCAGCAGGCGCCGTGCCAGATCGAAGCGCCGCGGGCCTTTTAGTATGTCGCCGCCCTCCTCGTTGTAGAGCGGCGTGCCGGGGGTGAAATAGCCCGGCATCGCTTTCCACATGGCGTCATCCCCAACGAAGGCGCGCATGTAGTCTTCCTGGCTCATGGCAGCAAGGAGCGCACGCCGGGCGCGCACGTCGTCGAAGGGCGGGTGCAGATGGTTGATGATCAATAGGCCCACCCAGCCGAGGGGGTCCTGGACGTTGACAATCACGTTGCGGTTCTTGCGGAGCACCGGGACCAGATCGGGAAGCACCTGTTCGAGCCAGTCCACTTCGCCACTTTGGAGCGCCGCGGCGGCGGTGGCAGGATCGGGCATGACGATCCATTCGATGCGGTCGGCCGGGATGCGCTTGCCGCCCGCAAGCCAGGACGCGGGCTCTGCGCGCGGCACATAGCCCGCGAATCGCTCGAACACCGCCCTGGCGCCCGGCATCCATTCGCTGCGCACGAAGCGCATCGGTCCGCTGCCGACATAATCGCCGATCTGCCGGAACGGATCGGTTGCGGCTATTCGCTCCGGCATGACGAAGCAACACGGCGTGCTGAGCTTACCGAGCGCCAGCAGCAGTTTGGGAAACGGCTTTTTCAGTCTCCAGCGGAAGGTCCGATCGTCGGTGGCGACGAGCTCATTCTCGAGCGCCTTGACCATCGCTCCCATGGGCTCACGCGCCGCCCACCGGTTGATGCTTGCGACCGCGTCGGCCGCGCGCACCGGCTCGCCATCGTGAAATTTCAATCCACGCCGCAGGCGGAACGACCAGGCGAGAGCGTCAGGCGATACTTCTTCGGCCTCAATCATCTGGCGCTGCGGTTGCAGCTTGGCGTCAACGCCGTAGAGGGTGTCCCAGACAAGGACGCCCGCATTGCGCGCGATGAAGGCTGGCGTAAAGACCGGATCGAAATTGGCGAGGTCGGCATGCGGTACCAGGCGCAGTGTTCGCGCCGTCGCGCGTTGCGAGATTGCCGGGCTCGCAAGGCAGAGAGTCGCCGGCGCGCCGACCGTGGTCCTCAAGAATGTTCGCCGATCCATGATGAACGCCCCTCTTTTCATTTCTTAAAGGCTGCTCGCAGCGAACGAAGCGCCGCGGGCAACTCAACCGATTGACCGCACGGTTTCGGCACTCCCGAGCACGGCAGTATCGGCGAGCCTATGTGACGTGCGAAATGGACGTAAGCAGCTTCTGCAGGGCCCTTGCGCCAGCTTGATAATAGGTTTGCCAAGCACCCCTTTGCCGTTCGTTTCTGCCCCGGGCCTGGTGACAGGCCTATCGGTGACATGGAATCCTTCACGCCTTTCCTAAATTCAACAGGTCTCAATTGATGCAGCGCGTCGGGGGCTGAGATCGGTCATTTTCTACGTGCGGGATCGCCGCTGACCGCAGCTTATGCCTCTGGCTTATGCCTCGATAGTTCCGTCGCCGACCGCGCCTAGGCAATCAGGAGTGGGCCAGAAGCGGCTATTCCACGTCCTATAATCTGCTCTGACGCGAGATGTTGGAGTCTTTGCAGGCATGTAGAATCGAAACATCTTGAAATGCGATCAACGCGCGCGGCACTGATGCCCGCAGCTACAGCACAAACGGAATCAGTCGCCAGGTGCGGCGCATATAGCGCGCATAGGGATCGCCCAACGTCGACAGCAGCGCCGCCTCTTCGACGGCGATGCGGTACGTGAAGGCGGCGCTGGGCAAAACCAGCATCGCGGCCAAGCCGGCCCAGTTGCCGAGCGCGAGGCCAAAGCCGAACAGCGACAGCAGTAACCCGGTGTAGGCCGGGTTACGGATAAGCCGGTAAGGCCCGGCTTCGATGACAGGCTGCGAAGCTTCCGTGGCGACATCCACCGTGAAATAGCGCCCCAGCGTCGCCACCGCATAGCGGCGTAACGCCGTTCCAGCAAGAACGCAACAAAGTCCGGCCGCGAATACCGTCCGGGTCCAAGGGATCACCAGGTTCGGTACGAAGAGCGCGCTCGCAAAATCCAAAAAAAATGCGGTGCCGAAGGTCAGGACCAGAACGAGAAAGCTCTCGCGGTCGCGCCCTTCCGGCGACGCGGATCTCCGCTGCATGTTAAGGACAAGTTCTGACGACTGCCACGACACAAACATGACCCAAAATATCACGACGTAGAGTGGGCCGCCGCCACCGAACGCAAGGGAGGACGGAGCGTTCATACGATTGTGTCTCCTTGCCGGCGCGGCGTGCTCACGCCAAACGGCGGGACGCATACACTCCAGCCGTTAAACGCAACGCTGCGGGGATCGATGAGCGCATGGACGGCCTACAGCCTATCACCTATCATAAGTAAGCCATTGAAATACTTGGAATCGTGGAGGAGGAATATCGCCCGACCGCGCCCCCAGAGAACCGCAAGGGGCGCAGCCGATCAAAC
>JASHRR010000606.1 GCA_030037185.1 Xanthobacteraceae bacterium
GGTAGCTGCATCGGTGCTAAACCGGCGAGCCGATTCCCAAAGAAGGCCATCGGCACAATCTCGAACTTGCATCCCAAGGGCGACTGAGCACGGGCCGTGAACCGCGATATTCCGCCGTTCGCCAACTCGCGCGATCGATCTCGGCGCTTCCTGGAAGTGGCCCTGGTGGGGCGTCCACCTGGAAAGCATCCAAATCTTCTATCCGGGCACCGTTGCCGTAGAATGGCCGTTTCACCCTCGCCGCTTCCGGCCGCTTACAGAACGGCCGACCGACATCCCGATTTTCAAAGAGCTATTAGTAGCGCCAGTACTTCCCAAGGGCTCATGCGCGTCCTTGTCGCTTGCGAGTTCTCCGGCACCGTCCGCAGGGCGTTCGCTGCCCGCGGCCATGGAGTCCAGCCGAGCAGAGGATCATTCGAACAGGCACATCATCGGCGACGCCCACGACCTTCCGTGGGGCGACGGGTCGATCCGGGCCGCATCCAGCCGACGCACTGATTGTCTTCATGGCTGCGACGGCAACTGGCACAAGCTTGCCTTTGAGCTGTAGAAAACCCAATACGTGTGTGCCACGCTGCGGACCTCCCGACGACGGGCGGAATACCGTAACCCACGGGCAGATGGCAGTCGAGTTAGGGCCAATGGCCCAGTAAGAAGGCTCTGAAATGCCCATATGCCAGGGGTAAGGAGGACCCCTTGAAAGAGACCACGAAGCCCAAGTATCGCGTCATAGTGGCTGACAATTTTCACTATATGCGAGAGGACGAGCACTACACCCTCGGCGACTTCGATACCCTCGAAGCCGCGCATGCCGCCTCCCGCGAGATCGTTGATGATGAGCTCGATCACACGTTCAAGCAAAAGCCTGGCATAAGCGCTCAGGAGCTCTACGAGCTCTACACCCACTTTGACTCGGACCCGTTCGTGCGCGCGTCCTAGCCGCGTCCCGAAACGGAGGCACCGTCAAGGCCAGTGTACCACCGCGCGTGGCCGCAAGCGCGCTCTCGGTACGGGAGCGCCGATGGCGATCCCGCAGGGTCCCAACTTGGTATATTCGTCCGCACTCGCTCTTGAAACGCCGTCGCAGATGAGACTCGTCGCCGCGCTTGATCTGCCCGCGTTGCTCGCACAGGACCAACAGGTCTTCCAGTTCGGGTGCTGCGATGATCCCCTTCCTTATACTCTCCTCCCCTTACTCACGGCCACCATCTCGCATTGAACGTCCGGTTGTCTTCGAAGAGAAGCCCGAGAACCGGGCCACCCTCAGAGCTCTACCATTCGATATTTTCGCGCTCCTCGCCGTTGGCCAGGATGATCATCTTCTGCCCCACATAGACGCGGACAGGAACACTGCGGCTGATCCGCTTCAGTTCGTCGAAGTACGGCGCCTCGCGCCACGCATTAGGGTAGCTGGCGTCAACGTTGACATCGAAGCGGCCCCCAGCGCTTGCGTTTCCGGTGACATGAAGGACCATCTTGCAGCGCTTCGGGTACCATTCCGGCCCCAAGCTCGGGTCAACGAGCCAGGCGCAGGCAAACGCTTGGCATAGGGGCGGGCGCGATTCGTAGATGCCGCAGCCCTTCCCGGGTTTGCAATGCTTACACCACTCGCCTTTGGGCTTCTTCAGTTCCGGCTCGTCGATAGCCATCACCTTGCAGCACAGCGTGCAGGCCTCGCATGAGCGGCAGAGACCGCGGAGCGCTGCCTCAAGCAAGCGAGCCGGATCGCGCTCCCCGAGTCTTGCCGCAGCAATAATTCGCGTGGCGATGCGTTCCCGCACCACTTCAGGCTCGTCGGTGTCGTGGAGTTTTTCAAAGGCGGCGTCCAGAACCTCGCTCATTTCCGCAATTGCTTCGGGTCCGAACGCGCCAAATGAACGCATTGGCATTGGTCGCTAGATCCCCATCCCCAATTGAATCCAGGCATGTCATAGACTTGTCACAAAACTGGGTGGACGCATAGCCACGGAGCGCCAGGCCCTCGAAAAAAAGTCTTCGCCGCCGAGTTTTCCCGGCCGCGTTATCGGTGAGTATCGAACGCACACTTCCATCCGATATCCTGAATTTTCCGGAATTGAAATTTGGCAAGGCCGTCTAGGCCGGCAAGGAATTGCCGAAATGCCAAGACGAAGGGTCGCCACTCCGGGTTCGGGCCACTAAGAGACCTCCAAACATATGTCACGTTGTTGGTCAATGAACACTGGCAAAGGCGTGGAGCTCAGACCGGATTTGTCTCAAGCGCATTCGCTGCTGGGCAGGTCAAGTGCCACCCGAAACCTGAGGGAGCGTAATCAACCGCAACCTCACCGCCGACAGTGCGCTTCGCCATCGCCTCGACGACAGTGCTGCCGAAGCCCCGACGGGCGGGCGGCTGAACGGGCGGGCCGCCGCGTTCGGTCCAGCTTATCGCGAAACTATGGGCATCAGACCGCCAGTCCACGTCGACATGCCCGCTATCGGTCGAGAGGGCGCCGTATTTGCTGGCATTTGTCGCAAGTTCGTGCACCGCAAGGCCGAGCGCCTGGGCGGCAGCTGAGTTCAGGCGCAATCTCGGACCGTGCACGGCAATGCGGGAACCAACCAGGTCGGCAAAGTGCGCGAGCTGGACGCGCACCAGGTCCTCGACATCCGCCCCCTGCCATTGGCTTTGAACCAGAAGGTCGTGATTGGCCGCAAGCGCCTGGATACGTTGAGTGAAGCTCTCAACAAAGCGTTCTGAGCCCCTGGCCGCGGTCTGGCGGGCAACGGCCTGCACGAGACCGAGAATGTTCTTGG
>JASHRR010000607.1 GCA_030037185.1 Xanthobacteraceae bacterium
ACCTACGGCGTCCATGCGGGCTTTGACGGAACCTGGCAAAACGCCTGGCTGCCCGGCGACTTCGTCGTCGCCGGGTTGGTGACCAACTGGACCTCGACCCGGATCAATCTGACCGGCAGCCCCGCTTCGCTGCGACTGGAGGGACCGGGTGTCGGGCTTTATTCGATGTATATCAACGGCCCGTTTTCGGCAGACCTTGTCGGCAAGTTCGATTTCTTGAGCCTCGACGAAGACCTGGCAGGATTGGGCCTCGCCAACGGCGCGATTGGCGTAACGAACGCCGGCCTGAGCGGAAATATCCAATACAAGAACAAGTTTGGAGCGAGCTTTGTCGAACCCACCGCGGGCTTCAGCTTTACGCGCACCATGTTCGGCGACAATGCGGCCCTGATGGGTCTCCAGGACGGCTCCACCTTGCGGCTGCAGGCCGGCGCGCGGTTCGGCACAGCCTTCAACGCCAACGGCATCAGCTTCGAACCGACCCTGGCGGTGCTGGCCTACAGCAACGTGATTGCAGATGGAACGACCGTCGCCACGGTGGCGGTCCCGGTGCCGGTGACGCCGACCGACCAGGGCCTGCTGCGAGGAGAGGTCGATCCGGAGTTGAATGTCGATTTCAATAACGGCTACTCGGCTTATGTCAGGGGGTCAGTTCGCTTCGGCAGCGAGCTTGTCGGAGGCTTCGCCAAGGTGGGGCTGCGCAAGCAGTTTTGAGCCGATCGACGCGCGCGGCCGGGAAAGTGCCGTCTCCGGGCCTGCCGCCAGGCTTCGTTTCGGCCTTTCTGCAGGCAGAAGAAGGAGGCAAGAGAACACGCCCGACCTGCGATTGGCCGCGAGAGTGTTCATCTGTGCCGCGCGCCGCCGCGTCCAGCGCCCCCCCGCCGGCAGCAAGTGGCGCCGCATGCAGCATGAGGGTGATGTAGTCGCGTCTCATTTGCAAATGAACTCGAACCGACGCCCGTGGCACTAACTGCCATGCCTTTCAAGTTGGCCGTCGGCGGCAGGTCGCGGCCAAACGATGAAGTTCAGGACGATCAGCCATGCTAAAGCACCATTTGCTGTCTTTCTTGCCGTTCGCGGTCGCGGCCTTGCTCGCACTTTCCGGTCACGCCGACGCCCAGACGCGGATCGCACTCGTCGTCGGCAATAGCGCCTACGCGAAGGTGCCGGGTCTGCCGAATCCCGCTCATGATGCCCAAGATGTTGCCGCGGCGCTGACGCGGCTGGGGTTTGCCGTCAACACGGTCACCGATGCTGATTTCGACGTCATGCGCCGCTCGCTGCTGGAGTTCGGCCGCACCGCGCGCACTGCCGAGATGGCGGTGTTCTATTTTGCCGGCCATGGCATCGAGATCAACGGCAGCAATTGGCTGCTGCCGACCGATGTAGAGCTGAAGAACGACGTAGACGCCAGTACCGAGGCGATCGGCTTGCAGTCTGCCATGCAGGCAGTGGCCGCAGCCAAGACGCTGGGACTGGTGATATTGGACGCATGCCGGAACAATCCCTTTCAATCCACCATGAAGAGAGCCAACGCTGCACGAAGCGTGCAAATCCTCGGGCTGGCGCCCGTCGAGCCGGCCGACAACGTGCTGGTCGCCTATGCGGCGCGCGATGGCAGCGTCGCCGCCGATGGAGCCGGACGCAACAGCCCCTACACCGCCGCGCTCCTCAAGCACATCGAGACCGCCGGCCTTGAAGTCGATTTCCTGTTCAGGAACGTTCGCGACGACGTCATGGCAGCGACGAACAATCAACAGCAGCCATTCGTCTATGGATCGCTTTCGAGCGACGAGATTTATTTCAAGCCGCCGTCGACAGGCGTCGCCGCCGCCGAGGCGATGCCGCCGCCGGACGCGGCGGAGATTGCCTGGTCGTTTCTCAAGGCGACCAAGGACCTCTCGTCGCTGAGCCGGTTTGTCGAACGCTTTCCCGAAAGCTCCCACGTTTCCGACGTCAAGGTGCGAATCGCATCGCTCGAAACGGCGCGCCCGCTGGCCGTCGCCGCAGACGCCGCGGTGCTGCCGGTCGCTCACGTGAGCTTTGCCGAAACCGAATTCGAGCAGGCAGAGAAAGCGGTCGCGCGACGGTTCGTGCGGGATACCGCCGCCGTCGAGGCAGCCTGGGACGTCATCAAGGAAACCAAAGACCACACCGTGATACGCCACTTCGTGGACCAGTTTCCCAGCAAGAAGCGGCGCACTGTCGCCGACAGCCGTTTGGCCGCTCTCGGGCAGAAGCCGATGACTGTCCACGCCCTACCCGCTCCGCCCCTCAAGGTGGACGAGGCCGTCCTCATGATGGCGGCGGCAGACCCGGATGTCCTGCAATGCTTCCTCGGCAACGACCAAACCTCTGCCGAATGTCTGCGGGCGTTCGACCGGTTCCCGGATATCGGGCGCTTCGCCGAGGACATCCGGTTCACCCTCGCCTTGTGTCAGGCGATGGGGAATCCGAGCGGCTGCGTGCCCACCGTCAAGAGCACGTGGAATTTTCCCAATTCCAGACCGGACGGCGGGCCTGCCGGCGAGGCTGCTGCGGGATCCCCCGGCGGAGACGGTGGCCCAAAGACCCCGATGTTTCACGTTGAGTCAAAACACGTCGGAGCGGGCAAGCACCCCGTCCTTGCGGCTCGAACGTTGAAGATTCACCAAGGCGGCGGCTCCAAGCCCGCGAGCGGCGTCAA